>DMCY01000110.1:0-6914 GCA_003451675.1 Candidatus Atribacteria bacterium | reverse complement strand
TAACTAAGTAACCAACTAACCAACTAACTAACTAAATAGTGAGGCAAATGTGATAACTTATTCAGAAGCATTAGATTATATTTATGATTTAACTAAATATGGCATAAAATTAGGATTGAAAAACATAAAATATTTACTTTATCTTTTAAGCGAACCTCATAAAAAATTAAAAATAATTCATGTTGCCGGGACAAATGGAAAGGGGTCAACATGTTCTTTAATTAGTTCAATTCTTCAATCTGATGGTTATAAAGTTGGTCTCTATACTTCTCCTCACTTAGTTGATTTTACCGAAAGAATCGAAATTGATCGTAAACCAATAGACAGAAAAAAAGTAAGTGAGCTATTAGAAAGAATCAAACCTTACATAGAAAAGGTTGCCAATACACCTTCCTACGGTCACCCCACCTTCTTTGAAGTTATAACTTCTATGGCTTTTCTCTATTTTTTTGAAGAGCAGGTAGACTTTTTGGTTTTAGAAGTAGGATTAGGTGGAAGATTAGATGCTACAAATGTTTGCGAACCTTTAATTTCTATCATTACTCATATCGATTATGATCATATGGACAAATTAGGAAACAGTTTAGGAGAAATTGCCAGGGAAAAGGGAGGGATTATTAAACCGGAGGGGATTGTAATATCCTCTAACCAATATGAAGAGGCCTATAATGAGATCAAGAAAATAGCCGATGAGAAAAATTCCCTTATTTATAGCGTAGGAAGAGAAATAATATACAAAATAGTAAAATCTGATATTAAGGGCCTAATATTCGATTTAAAAGGAATATATAATGAGTATAAAAATCTTCATACTCCCTTATTAGGCAGACATCAAGCAGACAATTCTGCTACTGCTATTACAGCCATAGAAGCACTCAAAATTAGAGGAGTAAACATTACTGAAAAAGCAATAAGGGTCGGATTGGAAAAAGTTAAATGGACAGGGAGATTGGAAATCATTCGGAATAATCCTACATTAGTATTAGATGGGGCACACAATCCCAATGGAGTAAAGGTAGTGCGAGATGCCCTAAAAGAGATATTTTCCTATCACCGGCTTATTTTGGTATTAGCTATTTTTGGTGACAAAGATTACAAAAAGATGATACAAATATTAGTGCCTAACGCCGATTTAATTATTACTACTAAGGCAAAAAACCCTCGGGCAACTAATCCTCTGAAAATCGCTGAAGAAGCGGCACAATATATAGATCAGAATAAAATAATAGTTACTGAAAATATTCCTCAGGCCATAAACTGTGCTTTATCGAAATCCAAAAAAGATGATCTAATATGTATAACCGGATCACTATATACTGTAGGTGAAGCAAAGAGATACTTTAAAAATAAAATCAAGCTAAAAACTTAAATCGAAAAACGCAAAACCATAATTTAAAATTCAAAACTTATTTTTCCCTTTGAGAGTCAATATGCTAGAACCTAATATTTTTGCTAATTCTTTAGTTTCAATTTTATTAGTCGCGCTTCCATATATAAACATTTTCTTAATTTTAAGTTTTGAGCTTTGGTTTTTCGTTTTTAGCTTTACACTTTTCGCTCTAATACCGTTCGTTCACTAACGACTAATTTAATTGGTGAATTGGCTAATCGGTCAATTGGTGAATTGGCTAATCGGTAAATTATTATAATGATTTTTGCATGTAATTTTTAGTTTAAAAGTATAATCTCTATAGAAGTAAGGAGTATAAATAATTATGTTTAACCTTTCCAATCAAGAAAAAATTACCATAATTTTGTTATTAATAGTAATAATAATTGGCGGAGGAATAGTTCTATATAAAAACATTAATAGCGAAGATAATTTTACCATAAATCGTGCTTCAGATATTTCAGAAAATAAGCCTGCTGCAATGCAAATAGAAATTCCACCGGTAATTATTCATATCACTGGTGCAGTTAAAAACCCTGGAGTTTATCAATTAAAATCAACCGATAGAATTGTTGATGCAGTAAAAATCGCAGGAGGAGTAACCGAAGAAGCCAACCTGGATTTGATTAACCTTGCTGCTCTTCTCAAGGATGGACAGAAAATAATTGTTCCTTATAAAATATATAACGAAAACGGCGAAGAAATCAATAAAAATATAGATAACAATGCAGAGGTCATGTATTCTTCTTCTTCTTCTTCGGGTTCTATATCCGGGGAAATCAATATTAACACGGCTAATACTAGTATGTTACAGAGTTTGCCCGGAATTGGACCGGTTCTTTCAGAAAGAATAATAGAATATAGAAATCAGAATGGATTCTTCGGAGTTATTGATGATATAAAGAATGTTTCCGGAATTGGAGAAAAAAAATTTGAAGGAATTAAAGATATAATTTGTGTCCAATAAAACACATATCTCCAGATAGCAAATATAAGGTTATTAGACCCTTACCTATAATTTTAGCTCTATATATAATAGGAATAATTTATGGTAAATTCATTAATATTGATCTGATATTTTTGTTTTCGATTATAATATTGTTGATATTAATTTCTATTATAAGTTTTGTAAAGCAGTGGAATATAACCACTGCTTTATTATTTTTAATAATATTTTTAATCGGCATATTCAATTATAACCTTAATTCTAATCCTATTGGGGCTAACCATATAGCAAATTTTGTAGAAAATAAGAAGTTAACCATTGTTTGTACGGTTTTAGACAAAGAATATTATCCCAATCAAGAGAAAATATCTTTTAAGGTAAGAGCAAATCAAATAGAAAAAGGAGATTGCAGCATTAGAACACAGGGCCTAATATTGGTTAATACCTATTTGGGGGATTGTCCGTATGAATACGGAGATGTGTTAAAAATTAAAGGGAAATTAGAGAAACCTATAAAACAGAAGAATTTTGGTGAGTTTAATTATGAATTATATTTAGCTCGAGAAAAAATCTTTACTTACCTTAATATCTGGCAGGAAAGAGACATTTCAAAAATAGGAGAAGATGATTCGAATTTTTTAGTATCTTTCTCCTTATCCGCGAGAGATAAAATAAAAGAGATTACAAAACAGACCCTGACACCGCCTTATAATTATCTTCTTATTGGTATGCTATTGGGAGAAAAAAATTTTATCCCTCCTGCTTTAAAAGAAGTTTTTACCGAAGCAGGAATTATGCATATATTAGCAGTTTCAGGTCTACATGTAGGAATAATTGCTATGGCTTTGCTTGCTTTCCTAAGTGTATTGCGGTTACCGAAGAAGCTCAAACTGATTACTTTGATATTAATTCTAATAATGTATGCCTCTATCACCGGCTATCGTCCTTCTGTGTTAAGAGCGACCATTATGTTCATTATATTAATAGGAGGAAAATTAATTAATAGAAATAGAAATCTTAATATTTCTCTTTTTTTTGCAGCATTTTTAATCTTATTGTTAAATCCTTTAATATTATATGATGCAGGTTTTCTCTTATCCTTTATAGTTACTTTTTTTATTATAAATTTATCACCAATCTTGCAAGAATTGTATTCCAAAATAGTAGTCTGGATTAGAAATCCTTTAGCAGTTTCAACAGCTGCCTGGATAGGTATTTTTCCGCTTTCCGCTTATTTTTTCAATAAAGTATCGATAATCTCCATTGTTTCTAATATATTTATTATTCCTTTAACCGGGATAACGGTAATATTAGGATTTGTAACTTTTTTTATCGGAATGGTAAGCATCTCTCTGGCTGGTGTAATTGCCAATATAAATTATTTGTTATTAAATCTAATAACCTTAATAGCTAAATCATTTTCCTTGCTTCCTTTTGCCTATGTTTATGTTGCTCAACCTTCAATATTGGTAATTATTTTATATTATTTAACGGTATTTTTTATTATTGAAATGTTCTGTAAAAAAACACTATCGCAGAAAATAAAGAAAAAAACTGCTTTAATTGTATTATCGATTACATTGCTAATAATTATTGTTCAAATATTTTATCCGGCAGACAACCTCAAAGTAAATTTTATAAATGTCGGAGAAGGAGATTGCATCTTAATTGAAGCCCCTAACAAGATAAATATCTTAATTGATGGGGGAGGCACCCCTCAAAGTGATTTTGATGTGGGAAGTAAAATCGTTATACCTTACTTGAGAAGAAAAGGGATAAATAAGATTGATTTGCTAATCTTAACACATCCTCATTTGGATCATTTAGAAGGATTATTGCCTATTCTTAGACGACTTAAAGTAGATGCGGTCTTAGATAGCGGATTTATTTGTGATGTTTCAGAATATAGGGAATTTATTTCAACTATAAAAGAAAAGAATATTCCATATTATCAAACTAAATCGGGAGATAATTATATTTTTAGTAAAAATATGGAGATGCTTATACTTAATCCTCCACATACTTCAAATTTAGATAACGATTCTGATTTTAATAACCATTCGATTGTGGTAAAATTATATTATAAAAATTCAAATTTTTTATTTACCGGAGATATTGAAAGGGAAGCGGAAAAAAGATTATTAGTTTGGCAAAATAGATTAAATAGTGATGTTTTAAAACTTGGTCACCATGGAAGTTCAACTTCCACTACATTGGAATTTTTAGATAAGGTTGATCCAGTAATTGCGGTTATTACTGTGGGGAAAAATAATTTTGGTCATCCTTCGCAAAAAGTTATAGAAAGGTTAGAGGATAAAAATATAAAAATATACCGAACAGATGAAAATGGAACAGTCATTATAAGAACAAATGGCCAGGAATATTGGATAAGAACACTGAGAGGAAATAATTAAGATGAACCAAGGAAGATATATGAATTACGAAAATATATTAAACCTTACGAAACAAGAGAAAATATATCCTATTTACCTGTTTTACGGAAAAGAGAATTATTTAAAAGAAGACATTTTAAAAAAACTTAGAAGCAGATTAGTTGATTCTGCTTATAGAGAGTTAAATTATAAGGTTTTTTATGGTGATAAATTATCTATAAATGAGGTAATAAATGATTTAGAAACATTGCCTATGGTGTCGAAACATAAATTATTAGTAATAAAGGAAGCAGAAAAGATTAACAAAAATGATGAGACAAAATTAATAGAATATTTTAACCGGCCAAGTTTAAAAAACAATTTTTCAACTCTAATAATCATTTATAAAGAGAGTAGCCCAAACAAAGAATTAATCACAGCAATTAAAAGGGTAGGGATAGCAGCAAATTTTAGCATAACAGATAAAGCAAAAATAGTCTTATGGATAAAATCTAAATTCAGGCAGAGTAATAAAAAAATTACTCAGGAGGCTCTATTTTATTTACAATCTATAGTTGGTTTTGATTTAGGCCGTCTTTTTAATGAAATAGAAAAAATAGATATTTATACGAAAGATCAAAAAATAATAGAAAAAGAAGATGTTATGATAACGATTGGTGGTTCAGAGGCAGTTAATATATTCAAAGTATTAGATTCTGTTGGAGATAAAGATGTAAAAAATGCAGTAGATGGCTTGGTGAAGTTAAATCAAGGCAACCTTCATCATTTATCCATATTTGCTATGATATACAGGCAAATAAAGCTTATACTTCAAACAAAATTATTACTTACAAAAGGATTTAACTTTAAAGAAGTAGAGAAGAAACTAAAACTTCCTTACTTTGTTGTCGAAAAAATAATAAAACAGTCTAAAAAATATACTTTTAAGGAAATTTGTAAATCTTATGAATTATTAAATATTGCTGACTTAGAATTTAAAGATAGCCAGAAGGAACCAAAGATTATTTTAGAAGAATTGGTTATGAAGATTATTAATCAGAAAATTAGTCGTTAGTGAATAGTGGATAGTATTTAGTAAAAAAAATAAAAGATAAAATTCAGAAATCAGAAGCCTGATTCGTATCTCGTATCTCGTATCGAGTATATAGTTAAGGAAAAAACAAAACAGAAGAAAGTAGGGGCGTATTGCATACGCCTTGATAGTGTAGAGCGTGTAGCGTATAAAATTAGTTAGTTGGTTAGTTAGTTACTTGGTTAGCTGGTTAAGAAAATAAGAGAGAGAAAAGTAGGGGCAGACTTTGTGTCTGCCCGAAATAAGTGTGCTGTAGGGGCACGATGCATCGTGCCCAGGGTAAACGGAAATAATATAAAGACAGAGAGGGCACAATTCATTGTGCCCCTACAAATTGGGAAAAATCTTTTTGAATTTTTAATTATGATTTTGTTTCGGTAGTTTCAGTTTTTTTAGCTACCGGTTTTTCTTTAGTTTTAGCTATCTTTGTAGTTACTATTTTTTCCTTAGGGGCTGCTGCTTTTTTAGCAACCGGTTTTTTTACAGCTTTTACTGTCTTTTTAGCTATTGGTTTTTCTTTGGTTTTAGCTGTTTTCTTAGTCTCTGTTTTTTTCTTAGGGGCTGCCGCTTTTTTAGCAACCGGTTTTTTAGCAGCTTCTGCAGCTTTTTTAGGGGCAGCAGGCGTAGACTTCTTGATTTGTTCTGGTTTTATCAAAGTATTTAGTTTTTTAGTTAAGTTTGATTTCTGGCGAGAAGCAGTATTTTTAGGCAAGATGCCTTTGTTAACAGATTTGTCTAAAATTGAAATAGTATTTTTAAAATATTTAATAGATTCTTCTTTATTATTTTCTGATAAGGTAAGATTGAATTTCTTAATGCTGCTTTTTATTTTTGATTTATAAGATATATTTCTTAAATGACTTTTTTCAGAAGTTTTAACTCTTTTTATTGCTGACTTTATTTGGGGCATAATTATTTCCTTTCGATAATATTAATTTTACTTGGTAATTTTAACATTATTTTAATTTAAAATCAAGCACTGGTTCGTATTTCGTATATCGTATTTCGTATATCGTATATAGTATATCGTGAAGAAAAGAGAAAAAAGGGGCGTATTGCATATGTCTGTTAATGATGATTCTACCCCATAATCGTAGGACAGGCGTCTCGCCT
>DMCY01000078.1 GCA_003451675.1 Candidatus Atribacteria bacterium | reverse complement strand
CAGTGGTTAGGATATCACCCGAATTTTGATCGGTCTTTATCTTGTCCTCGGCTAGGCCCTTTTCCTTTAAGGGATGGGCCCCTTTTCCTTCTAAATTACCATCACTTCCCATATCGTAAATTAGTCCCCAATTACAGCCTGATTCCAGAACAGCCTTGGCTCCCTCTTGGCTATAACGACTTAAGGCTCTTTTTATACTCTTTCGATCATTATTTACCTTATACCGGTTAACTATCTTTCCGTTCTCCTGCATAATAGTTATTTGTGAATACCTCTTATGGGCGTCTATACCTATAGAATACATCTTGCACCTCCTTATGGGTTTAGGGTTTATCTTCCCCTATTTTACCACCTTACCTGAGGTGCATCTGGCTTTCATTTTACCTTTTTATATTCTTCTAAAGCTTCTATTACTTCTTCTTTATTTATGTCATCAATTAGACTAACTTTCCCCAGGGCTTCTGGTAGAATAAATATTACTTTACCTTGAGAATTTTTTTTGTCCAGGGTAAGGGTTTCCCAGAGCTGGTTATGGTTTATATCTTTAATGTATTTAAATATAGGTTTGGATTCCTGATTTCGTAAGAACGATAATATTTGTTTAATCTGTTCTTCGAGACCTTGTGAACATATTCCTCTGTTACGAGCTATTTTGGTCTCGATTAATATACCCAAGGCCACTGCCTCACCATGACTTAAATCTTGATATCCTGCTCCTACTTCCAGGGCATGGCCAATACTGTGACCAAAATTTAATATTTTGCGCAGACCTTTTTCCCGGGGATCTTTTAAAACTATATCCGCTTTTAAAGAAACAGCTTCTTTAACCAGTTCACATAGTAGATCTCTATTTTTTTTTATTAATTGATCAATGTTTTCTCCTAACCATTTAAAGAAAACCGGAGATTTAATAACTGCTATCTTTATAGCCTCTACTATTCCATTCTTTATATCTTGATCTGATAAGGTTTGCAAAACTTCGGGGTCGGTGTAAACTGCCTTTGGCTGATAGAAGCTCCCAATTATATTTTTAGCTAAAGGATGATCAACTGCCACTTTCCCCCCAATACTGCTATCTACCTGGGCTAAAAGAGTAGTGGGAATATGCACCAGAGACAGACCTCTCATATAGGTAGCAGCAACAAATCCGGTTAAATCTCCTATAACTCCTCCACCCAAAGCTATAAGGGTAGTGGTTCGGTCTGCTTTCATTTTTAATAATTCATCATAGAGATATTTTGCCGTAGATAGAGACTTATATTTCTCGCCATCGGATATTTCAATTAAATCTATTAAATTAGGATTAAATCCACCCCTTTTCAAGGAAGATAATAGCTTAACTCCATACAGACAATTTACTAAAGAATTGGTAATTATTATAATTCTTTTATTCTCTATTGTCTTAGATAAATGTTCGCCTAAATTATCTAAAATTCCATTTTTGATACAAATCTTATATTCGTTATTTTTTATGATTTTTATTTTAATTTCTTTCATCTGTTCACCCTTTATCCTTTAAAAGAGTAATTATTTTATCTACAACTTCACGAACGCTCAAATTAGTGGTATCAATTTTTATAGTAAAATTATTATACACCTTCTTTCTTTTTTCCAAGAGATGATTAATCTTATTTAAAATATTATTTCCTTTTAGGAGGGGGCGATTGTTCTTTCTTTTTACTCGCTTATAGATAGTCTGGGAATCAGCATAAAGGCATACAATCTCTCCTGCCTGACCTAACATTCTGGCATTATCTAAAGAAAGCAGAGTTCCCCCACCGGTCGCAATGACCATATTTTCTTTCTGAGATAATTTTTTTACTAATTTGTTTTCTTGTTCTCGAAAATAATTTTTTCCGTATCTGGCAAAAATATCTGCTACACTCATCCCCTGGCTTTCTTCGATAATTTGATCCGTATCTATAAATTCCATTTTTAATTTTCGAGCTAATTGTTTAGCTACCACACTCTTACCGGTACCCATAAAACCTGTAATAATAATATTCCTCCTCATATCTTTTGAAGCCTCTTCTTGTAGTTTTTGTAATTTTCCTTAATTTCCGGTAAAGAATCTCCACTAAATTTTTCCAAAAAAGCTGCCACTATTTCCCAGGCTGCTACCGCTTCTCCCACTACACTGGCAGCCGGGACAACGCATATATCAGACCTCTGATAGATTGCCTTGGTCTCTTTTTTAGTGTCAAAATCAATAGAACGAAGGGGATTAATCAAAGTAGGTATGGGTTTAAGGTAAGCTCTAATTACCACCTTTTCTCCATTGGCCACTCCACCTTCTATACCGCCAGCCCGATTAGTCTTTCGATAATATCTTGAAGAATTTTTTTCTAATTCTTGGCGAGTAAAGATTTCATCATGGACAGCCGAACCTTTTTCCTCCGTAGCCTCTATTCCTTCACCTATTTCTACCGCCTTTACCCCTGGTATACTCATAAAAGCTGAAGCTAAGCGAGCGTCCAGACGCCTATCCCAATGGACATAACTTCCTAAGCCTATAGGAGCACCGGTAATCAGCACCTCAAATACCCCGCCTAAAGTATCTCCTTTCTCTCGAGCTCTATCAATCTCTCTGCACATTCCAATTGATGCTATTCCATCTATGCAATACACTGGTGATTTGTTAATCTCAGTCTTAATCTTTGAATTAAAAGAAGTGATCCTTCGGGCTTTAACCTGTCCAATCCTTAATACGTAACTGTAAATATCTATGTTGAACTCTTCTAAAAGAGTGCTGGCTACTGAACCTATAGCCACTCTCATAGCAGTCTGTCGAGCACTGGCTCTTTCTAGAACTTTTCTTACATCTTTAAATCCATATTTTATGGCACCGGCAAAATCAGCATGACCTGGTCGAGGAATAGTCAGTGAAGGATATTCCTTTTCTTGCCAATTCTCCAAATCTTTATTTTTTATCATTAGGCCAAAAGGACTTCCTATAGTCTTCCCTTCTACTAATCCGGATAATATCTCTACTTGATCTTGTTCAATCTTCATCCTATCACCTCTACCATAACCCCCTTGACGTCTTTTTAGATTAAGATTGATTTTTTCTTCGCTTAAGGAAAGACCCGCTGGCAATCCTTCTACTATTCCTATTAGACATTTCCCATGAGATTCTCCTGCATCAAGAAACCTTAACATTTTTACTTCTCCCCTTCCTTAAATAATCGTTAGTCGTTGGTCGTTAGTATTTAGTAAACCCCCACCTTGATCCTCTCCCCTGCAAGGGGGGGGTGATACGCTAACTAAATACCATTCACTAACTGATTAATTTATGCAATTTGTCTAACTATTTCTAATATCTCTTCTCCATCTGGTTTAAGGCCAGTCCAGAGATAAAAACTCTCTATGCCCTGATAAACTAACATCGGTAAACCATTAATTATCTTTGCTCCTGCCCTCTCCGCTTGTTTTAAAAAAAGGGTCTTCACTGGATGATAGATAAGATCGTAAACTAAGAGATTAGGGTGAAACAATTTTTCATCAGACAAAGGAGTATTATCGATCTGGCATACCATTCCTATAGAAGTAGCATTAACCAAAAGATTGGCTTCCTTTATTTTGTTTTTTATATTGTCCTGCTCAAAAGAAAATATATTAATATTACTCTGGGGGAAGAAAGGAGAAAAATCTTGCTTAATTTTTTTAGCCTTTTTTAAAGTTCGATTAAAGATACTTATTTCTTCTATCCCTTCCTCTAAAAGAGTATAAATTACCCCACGAGCAGCTCCTCCTGCCCCCAAAATGACTGCATTTTTTTCTTTTATGACAAATTTTCCATTATCCTGCAGACTTTTTTTAAATCCAATTAAATCAGTATTGTAACCGGTGAGATTCCCTTTATTATTGACAATAGTATTTACTGCTCCAATTCTCCGAGCAGATTCCTTCACTTCATCTAAAAATTCAATTACCTTTTCTTTATAAGGAAAAGTAACATTTACGCCTTTTATGTTCAAGGCTTTTATCCCTTGAATAGCTTTGTTTAAATCTGCCTCTTTTACTTGAAAAGGGAGATAACAAAAGTCTAAAGAATATTTAATTATTATTTGATTGTGAATAAAGGGAGAAAGACTATTTTCTATATTTTCACCGATCAACCCAATTGTTTTAGTCTTCCCGTTTATTTCTTTTTTCATTTACACCTCCACCCCCACCTTAATCCTCCCCCCTCGAGAGGGAGGAAAAAAATTAGTCGATAGTTCAAAACTTAAAACTTTTTTCGTATAAAGTATTGCTTTTAAAGTAGGGGTCGGATTTATCCGACCCGTTTTCATTGCGGGTTCGATACCTGCCTGTGCGTGTACGCACGCAGACAGGCATCGAACCCCTACAAAAGAAGGAAATTTCTATACTATTAAATTAATTTTTGTAAAGTATCTTTAAAACCGGGAAAAGATATATCTATACATTCTGTATTTTTTATAACCGTTTTTCCTTCGGCTAATAGAGCAGCTACTGCTAAAGACATAACAATTCGGTGGTCATTATAACTTTCACAAACTACCCCTTTTAATTTAGAAGGTCCCTCCACTATAAAGCCATCTTCTTTTTCTTCAATATCTGCTCCCATCTTTTTTAATTCACTGACTATCGCCCTTATCCTATCGGTTTCTTTTACTCTTAATTCCTTTGCACCGCTTACTACTGTTTTACCCCGCGCCTGAGTTGCCACAACAGCAAGTAGCGGTAGTTCATCAATTAACAAAGGCACCTTTTCTTTTTTAATCTCTATTCCTTTTAACTCTGAGCATTCTACCTTTAAATTAGCCTGGGGTTCATTCGATTTTATCTGATAATTTAAAGTATCGATTTTTGCGCCCATTTTGTTTAGCATTTCGATTATCCCGGTTCTGGCAGGATTAACCCCTACCTGTTTAATTGTAATTTGGGAACCTTCTAATACACTGGCAGCTGCTATAAAATAGGCAGCAGAAGAAATATCCCCAGGTATAAAAATATCCGTGCCCCTTAATTCCTTTCCGCCCATCAATTTAATTTCGAGAGGAGAAATTTTTATATCTGCCTGCATAATCTCTAACATTCTCTCAGTATGGTCCCTGGTAGACAGAGGTTCTCTAATAACTGTCTCACCAGTTGCATAAAGACCAGCCAATAGAAGGGCTGATTTCACTTGAGCACTAGCTATTGGTAAAGTATAGTGAAGAGGATTGAGCTTATTTCCTCTAACACTTAAAGGTGCAAAATGACCATCTTTTCTCCCCCATATATCTGCCCCCATTGACCTAAGGGGCTCGACGACTCTTTTCATAGGTCTCTTTCTGATTGAATCATCGCCATTTAAAATAGAATAAAAATCCTGTCCACTAAGCAAACCAGTTAAGAGACGAATGGTCGTCCCTGAATTTCCCACATCAAGTATATCTTTTGATTCTTGCAATCCATACAATCCTTTGCCTTTTATCTTAAGAGAATTGTTGCTACTCCTCTTTATTTCTACCCCTAAAGCTCGCATACACTCTAAAGTTCTCAGACAATCTAAGGAACTTAAAAAATTATATATTCGAGTCTCCCTTTGAGCAATAGACCCTAAAATTAAAGATCGATGAGAAATTGATTTGTCTCCCGGCACAGATATATTTCCTTTTAAATTCCTAACTTTTTCTAAAATAAGTTCCACCTAATTTTTCATCCTCTCTAGTTCGCATTCAACAGGTGTGCTAAATTCTCGACCTACTGCCTGGATTATTGGTCTGAGTTCTTTCATTAATCGAGAAAAAGTATCGAGTCTTAAGGTTTGAGCACCATCACTAAGCGAACTTTTAGGCTCAAGATGGACTTCAATGAGCAGGCCATCTGCTCCGGCCGCTATGGCTGCTTTAGCCATTGGACTTACCAATCTCCACCTACCAGTAGCGTGACTGGGATCTATTATTATCGGCAAGTGACTCAATCCCTTTAAAGCAGGAACTGCACTTAAATCTAAGGTATTACGGGTATAATTTTCAAAAGTGCGTATTCCTCTTTCACATAATATTACTTCGTAATTTCCTTGAGACAAAATATATTCTGCTGATAATAACAGCTCCTCTATAGTGGCTGACATTCCTCTTTTAAGCAGTATGGGCTTTTTAAGTTTACCTAATTCTTTTAATAATACAAAATTTTGCATATTACGAGCACCTACTTGAAGTATATCAGTATATTTGGCGACTAAATCAATCTGATTAACTGACATTACTTCGGTTACAACTGCCAAGCCTGCTTCTTTACCCGCCTGAGCCAATAATTTTAAACCTTCTTCTCCTAATCCCTGAAAACTATAAGGAGAAGTACGAGGTTTAAAAGCTCCTCCCCGCAATATTTTCGCCCCTAGGGCTTTCACTTGATGAGCAGTTTCAAATATTTGTTTTTCGTTTTCTACAACGCAAGGTCCAGCCATCACTACTACTTCTTCCCCTCCAACAATTACATCCTTTACTTTAATGGTAGTACTAAAATCTTTAAATTCTCTACTTGCCAGTTTATAAGGTTTTACAATTCGGATAATATCTTCTACTCCATTAAAGGCATAAAAGGGCACTGAAGCTAAATTTTCCACATCCCCGATTACTCCTAAGATAATCCGTCTTTCTCCTTTAGAAATATGTACTTTGTGCCCCATTTCGTGTAATTTCTGTATCACTTTTTCTACATCAGCATCATCAGTTTTACTATTCATTACAATAATCATTTGAATTCACTCTCCTTTTAATCTGGAACTTCTTTAATTAAATCTTTTCTTAATATTTTTGTTCCTCTTAAATAGCAATGTTTTATTTCTGTTTGACTTTTTTGGCAATTTATCTGGATTAATATTCGAATACATCTGGACATGCTACCTGGTACTTCGATTTCTTGCATATCAAAAAGAGGGACTCTATTCCAGCCTAATTCTCGTGCAGCTTGAGCCGGAAAGGCAGTATTTAGATCAGAAGTGACACTAAAAAAAATACTTACTATGTCTTCAATTTTGAAATCATTTTCTTTTTTTAAAGTGATCAATAATTCTTTAGTCTTTTCGATAATTTCTTCTTTGGTATTGCTATCTGCAGTTATTGCCCCTCTTATTCCTCTTACTAACATATGTTTACCTCCTTTTTCATGCCAGGGGACGGTTCTCTTAAATCAGGACTCGCAATGACATTTATTTATTGTAGGGGTCGAATTTATTCGACCCGTGATTTTTGCGGGCTCGATGCCTGCCTGTGCGTTTCTGCACGCAGGCAGGAATCGAGCCCCTACCTCTAAATTTTTTAACAAAATAAAAAAGGTCATAGGAATTTAAAAAACCTATGACCTTTATATGTAAAAATATATAAAGATATCATAGGCACAAAACCGATGTCTATGCCTATGATATCTTATTTTAAACTTCTAAGATGTTAAGGCACAAACATCGGCAGTATAATAGTAGTAATAAAAATTAAAGGAATTCATTGATTTAGTACATTCTCTATTTATAGCCACCTTGTCTACTCCTTAACATTTTTTAAAATATTAGCACACCCTTCTACTTCTGTCAAATATGTGGGAATTGGGGGTCATGGGGTCAGGCTTCACAACTTCACAAAATGTAAATCGAAAACAGAAAATGTGAAGTTGTGAAGCCTGACCCCAATTCTTCAATTCATTCTTTAGGAGCGGCAGCTTTTCTTAATCGCTCCATTATTGCCAAGCCCAAATCATGTTCTTCTAAACCTTCGGCAATAATAATTTCAAATCCTTCTTTATCAAAACTCCTTAGAACGGCAAAAAGATTTGCAGCACAGGTTTTTAATTCGCTACCTTTGCCAATTACTTTAACCTGAAATCCATTATACTTGCTCTGATTTTCTTCTTTAGCCATTATCCCCACTTTAAATCCTTGTGCTTTATATTCTAAAGCCAATCTAAAAACTTCTCTTGTTTGAGCTTCTTCTCTCTCTTCCACTAAAATTAATCTGGCTCGGGGAGAATAATGACTGTTTAACATTCCGGGAGAACGAAATCCTTCTTCTAACTCCTTACTTATTTTTACCTGACCAATTACTTCTTTTAATTTTTCCACTGATATTCCCCCTGCCCTCAGTACCTGGACGGGTCTAGTAGTTATATCGAGAACAGTAGATTCTACTCCTACTTTTGTCTTACCCCCATCAATAATCATCTCTATTTTACCGCCTAAATCATCGGCTACGTGTTGAGCAGTAGTGGGACTTGTCCTTCCAAAAAGATTGGCACTGGGAGCTACTATGGGAGTTTTAGCCTCTCTAATTAAGCTTAAGGCAATATTATCCTCCGGCATTCTTATTGCAACCGTATCTAAACTGGCAGTAACAATACCTGAAACTAATTCAGATTTTTTAAGGACTAAAGTAAGGGGGCCCGGCCAAAATGCTTTGACTAATTTTAAAGCTACCGGGGGAACTTGCTTGGACAATCTATACAATTCTTTTATATCGGCAATATGAGCAATTAGCGGGTCATTAAATGGTCTTCCTTTGGCTTGAAATATTTTCGCAACTGCTTTCTCGTTGAGGGCATCTGCCCCCAATCCATAGACTGTTTCGGTTGGGAAAGCCACCAAGTTACCTTTTTTTATTTCTTCTACAGCTATTTTAATCTTAGCTAAATCTATTCTTTTGGGATTTATTTCTAATATTTTGGTTTTCATTATAATATTTTTAATATTTTATATCTTAATATTCCGATAGGAACTTCAATCTCTATCTCTTCTCCTTCCTGGTGACCTAAGAAGGCCTGTCCTAAAGGAGAATTTAGGGATATTTTATTCTGAGCAAAATCTATTTGATCATCCGGAACAAAGATATATTCGATTTCTTCTCCGGAACCTAAATTTTTTAGCTTTAAAGTTGTGCCAATGCCAATTCCTTCTGAACAGTAATCTTCGTCTACTACTTTTGCCCGACTTAACTTTTGCTTTAATCTAACAATATTTATTTCGTTCATACGTTGAGCTTCCTGAGCAATATTATATTCTGCATTTTCAGTTATATCTCCATACTCTAAAGCTCGATTAATATCTTCTTGTATTTCTTTTCTTTTTTCTCCCTCTAAATACTTTATCTCTTCTTTTAAATTCTTCAAGCCTTCCTTGCTTAAAAAAATATTATTTTTGTTCATTTTATTCCTCTTTTATCTTATCAATTTTACCGGTCAGATAATATTCTGTATTATAAAAAAAGCAGGTAGTTCCTGCTCAGATTAAATTTATATTTTATTTTATAAAAAATTGGTGGCGCAAGGGGGAATTGAACCCCCGTTTGCTGATTGAGAGCCAGCTGAATTAACCACTATTCGATTGCGCCCATAATTAATAAGTTAGTCGTTAGTCGTTAGTTTTAAATACAGTTTTCAGTTATCTGATATATAGCTAAAAATTTAAAACTAAAAGCAAAAAACCATAATTCAAAACTCAAAACTTTTCTCTCAATACTAAATTTTAAGTTTTGTTTTTACCTCTTTATCTTTTCATTTTTGTTATATAGTATACAAGATAAGAAGGATGAAGCTCAATAGATAAAACAATATATTTAAATTTAAAATTTTGAGCTATGGCTTTGCGTTTTGCGCTTTTCATTTTTCGCTTTATTACTATTCACTATTCACTAACGACTAATTATATAATGAAATGGCTGAGGGAGGTGGGCTCGAACCACCGCTCCCAGATCCAGAGTCTGGTGTCCTACCACTAGACGATCCCTCAATTCTACAATAATCTTTTCTTTTTTATTTTATTTTATACTAAATCGTGTTATTTGAAAAGTCTAATTACTTATTTTTTTCACTTCTTCTATTTTTTCTATAGCTTCTTTTAAACGTTTAACAGTCTTGTCCTGACCCAATACTACCATTAATTCAAACAAACCAGGGCCTACTTTTTTACCGCTAAGCGCAACCCGAGTAGGATGAATTATTTTGCCGCCCTTTATTTGTAAAGATGAGGCAACTTCTCTTACTGCATTTTCAATACCTTCTTCATCCCAATATTTAAGTGCAGAAAGCTTTTCCTTTAAAGCCTGCAAAATACCTGGTACACCTTCTTTATTTAATACGCTATCAAAGGCCTGGGGTTCAATAGCTATTTTATCCACAAAAAAATAATCCGCATAGTCAATAAACTGAGAAAAATTCTTAATCCTTCCCTGCATCAATTTTACCACTTCTTTTATATACTCATTTTTTGCCGGAGAAAAACTTTCTTCATTTTCAATATAATTAACCTCTTTAAGAAAGGGAAGAAGCATTTTGGTTAATAAATCGATAGACATATTCTTTAAATATTCACTATTAAACCAATTTAGTTTTTCCATACTAAAAACAGCAGCATGTTTGGAAATTTTATCCAAACTGAACTCTTTAATTAATTCTTCTTTGGTGAATATCTCTCTTTCATCACCAGGTGACCAACCTAAATGCGCAATATAGTTTACTACCGCCTCCGGGATATAGCCCATCTTTTTATATTCCATAACTGAAGTAGCTCCGTGACGCTTACTCAACCTGGTGTGATCTTGCCCCATAATCATAGGGATATGAGCAAATTTTGGCACATCAAATCCCAGGGATTCATATATTACTATCTGTTTGGGAGTATTAGAAATATGGTCATCTCCTCTCATTATGTGGGTAATATCCATTAAGGCATCATCGATGACTACGGCATAATTATAGGTGGGAATCCCATCTGATTTCATAATTACAAAATCACTTAACAACTCACCATCAAAAGTCACCTCACCCCTTAACAAATCATCGAATACAATTTTTTTTGCAGGAATTTTAAGTCTTATTACCGGCTTTCTACCTTCTGCTTCATATCTCTTCTTATCCTCTTCACTAAGATTCAAACAATGTCTATCATACTTAAGAGACTTATTTTCTCTTGCCTGTTTTTCTCTACTTTTAGTCAACTCTTCTCTGGTACAATAACAATAATAGGCTTTTTGGTCTTTCAATAATTGTTCAGCATATTTCTGATAAATATGCAATCGTTGCATTTGAAAATAAGGACCATATTCCCCGCCTTTTCCGGGGCCTTCATCCCAATCTAAACCCAACCATTTCATACCCTCCAATATTACATTTACTGCTTCCTCGGTAGACCTTACTTGATCGGTATCTTCAATACGCAAAACAAAAGTCCCATTATAATGTCTGGCATAGAGCCAGTTAAATAAAGCCGTTCGGGCTCCTCCAATATGCAAATAACCAGTCGGGCTGGGAGCAAATCTAACTCGAATTTTATTATCTTCCATTTTTCCTCCACTATTAATTATTCGTTAGTAAATAGTAGGGGGTCGGATTTATCCGACCCAATCAATTTTTATGCGGGTTCGATGAATCGAGCCCTTACTTTCCATATACTATACGCTATTTTTAATAAGAAACAAAATTATTATAATACAAAAGCATTAATAACACAATTTTTTATTAATTAGGTCTGTGTCAACCTTTTGGGGGTAGTTTTCTTTGGTGAAAAAATATTCCCTGGTTTTGTTATAGCTTATTGTTTGTGTAAATAAGCATAATTGTCCTTATTTTATTTAGGTTATGATAATACATCGGTATCAACTTTCTTAAATATTTTTTAACTGATTTAATATTTCGTTCTCTTTCGTTCTCCCACCACTTATCCCATTCTCCATTTAAGATGGTCTCTTTTATCTTTAGGAGAGCCAGGGCTCCTGTTTTACTCCAGCTCATCCCTTTCTTCTTAAAGCGGGAGGCGATGACTTTATTGATGTTTGATTCTATCGCTCCGGCCCTTTCTATCCCTTTATCTTTTAGTTTAAAATGATTAGTAATCCCCTGGTGATTGCGAGATATATAGAGATC
>DMCY01000101.1 GCA_003451675.1 Candidatus Atribacteria bacterium | reverse complement strand
ACTCCTTATCAACATCTTAAAAAACAGTTACCAGATGTTGACAGTAGCATTAGATTTGTGATACCAATAATGCTAGATAAAGTTTCAGTACAGATTGGCAACTGGAGTGGATACAATGTCTTGGCGCAGCACCAAATTAAATACGTATCAAGTATATAGTTAGGAAAAAAAGGAAAATACAACGAATAAATTCGAAATAGATTAGTCATTATTGAAAAAATCGTAAGGGCAGACCTTGTGTTTGCTCTTTGTTAGACAGATGCCTAGCCTATCTCGATTGATAAATTTACCTAATTATCAAATATATAGTAAAGACAGTATTGAGTTAAGAAAGAGAAAGAAATAAATGCAGAAAAAATTAGCGAAGTTTTTTCTTTTTCAATACTTTAAGTCGGAAAAAGTCCTCCCTCTCCTTTTCCTCTAACATTTCAGAAATTATCTTTACAAGGGCTTCGTACTTAGGTATCTGGATGTTCTTTAGAGCATTAGTCCTTTTCTGGGTCCTCTTTATCTCCATAGCAAGTTTATACACCGAATCCTCTACTTCTGCCAGCTCATAGAGCAGATATTTCACCTGGTGGAATTCCTTTAAGGCTACATCCAGGGCAATATTGGTATGATAAAAGCTGTAGTAAGGCTCGAGTTCCCGCTTTTTATACTTTATTTGGTGTATCTCAACACCCATAACACTGCGGCTAAGAACAGTAAATTCGGTGGCTTGAGGTATAGACCTGGCTACTTCATACACTTCGTTTATTCCCAGGGTGATGTTCGCCATAATTAAGGCTTCATACGCATCTTTGAAAATCTCCCGCATTTTTTGCTGCATTTCTTTAGCCTTGTCCATGAAGTTCATCATCTCCCTAATGAGAACGTTCCTCTTTTTATCTAGAAGTTCGTAACCTTTTTTAGAAAAGTTCAGGGATATCTGAGCGGCTATTAGATTAGCCTTGGTTGGAGCAATGTTTTCCTGCATCAAATTCACCTCCTGAGATATTTTTTCACTAGGGAAGGATCTATTCTGGTAAGTTCCTGTTCAGGCAAAATCCTGAGAAGCTCCCACATTAGGTCCAGAGTCTGTTTTATGTCTCGATTTTCTTCAAAGTCCTGTTTGGTAAAGCGCTCCTCAAACTGCCGCCCGAATTCCATATATTGGCGATCTGTATCTGAAAGCTCATCTTCCCCTATAATCTGGGCCAGAGCCCTTACCTCCTGGACTTTGGAGTAGGCGGAAAAAACTTGGTTTGCCACATCGGGATGGTCTTCCCGGGTGTATTCTTTTCCTATTCCATCCTTCATAAGTCGCGACAGCGAGGAGAGCACATTGATAGGGGGGTATATCCCCATCTGATACAGTGACCTGTTTAAAACTATTTGACCCTCGGTAATATAACCGGTCAAGTCTGGCACTGGATGGGTGATATCATCATTGGGCATAGTTAGTATGGCTATCTGAGTAATACTTCCTTTACAACCCTTCAACATACCCGCCCTTTCATAGAGATTGGCCAGATCCGAATAAAGGTATCCCGGATATCCCTTCCTGGAGGGCACCTCTTCCCTGGCTGACGAGATCTCCCTTAATGCCTCACAGTAACTAGTTATATCGGTCATTATCACTAAGACATGCATATCACATTCAAAAGCAAGATACTCAGCAGCAGTAAGGGCACACCTGGGAGTAATGATTCTCTCCATTACCGGATCATCTGCCAGATTTAAAAACATTACTACCCTATCCATAGTTCCAGTCTCTTCAAATACCTTCCGGAAAAAGTCAGCTTCGTCGTGCTTTATGCCCATGGCCACAAAAACTACCGCAAAACTGCTGTCCTCTTCACCGGAAATCCTGGCTTGCTTTACAATCTGTGCTGCTAACTGATTATGGGGAAGCCCATCTCCCGAAAAAATAGGTAATTTCTGGCCCCTTATCAGGGTTATAAGGCCATCTATAGAAGAAATCCCGGTTTGAATGTAATTCCTGGGATAAAGTCTTGCCACAGGGTTCATTGGTCTACCATTTATATTATAATTTTTGTTAGAATATATTTCTCCAGCACCATCTATAGGCTTTCCCGTGCCATTAAAAATTCTGCCGAGAATTTCTCTGGAAACAGATATCTCCATAGGTTTACCGGAAAAAACTACGCTCACATCATTTAAAGAAATACCCGATGTCCCCTGAAAAACCTGTATTATGGCTTTTTCCCTGTCAATCTGAACCACTTTACCCAGCCTGTGTTCTTTTTTTCCGGACATTTCTATATCTACCACTTCATCATATACAGCATCCTTGACTTTATCCATTACTATAAGAGGTCCTCCGGCTTTGTCTGGTTTTAGATATTTAACTTTCATCTATCGCACCTTCTTTATATATATTCTCCAGGCTGTCATAGTAATGGTTTATCCTATCGGTAAGCTTCTGAAAAAGCTCGGATTTTACTTCAGCGGTATTATATTTCATCATTATTATATCGGAAAAAAGTTTATCATCTTTGATTTTAGAAAGGGGTATACCCTTTTCTACGCAGGAATATGCCCTGTCGTAAAGCTTTTTAATAACCTTGAGCATACTATACTGATGGGAAAGAACCGTATAAAAATCCTGCGGATTATAGGCATTTTGTTGAAGATACCCAGTCTTTATGATCCTGGCTATCTCCAGTATTACCCTCTGATTATCTGGTAATACATCCTCCCCTACCAGTTTTACAATATCCAAGAGCTTATTCTCTTCCTGGAGGATTCTCATCATTTTAGATCTGAGATTCATCATATCTGGTGCTACATTTTCTTTAAACCAATCTCCCAACATAGAAAGATAACCGCTGTAAGATAAAAGCCAGTTTATGGAAGGAAAATGCCTGGCATGAGCCAACTCCCGATCCAGTGCCAAAAAAGCTCCTACAATCCTCTTGGTGGACTGGGTAACTGGTTCTGAAAAGTCCCCCCCTGCCGGAGAAACTGCTCCTATTACAGTAATGGATCCTTCTGTCCCGTTAAGATTTTTGAAATATCCCGCTCTCTCGTAAAATTCTGCTAACCTTGACGCAAGATATGCAGGATAACCTTCTTCGGCAGGCATCTCCTCAAGTCTACCGGCAATTTCCCTTAAGGCTTCAGCCCACCTGGAAGTAGAATCAGCCATAACCGCCACGTTGTATCCCATATCTCTGAAATACTCAGCTATAGTAATTCCGGTATATGTGGAAGCTTCCCGGGCCGCCACTGGCATATTGGAAGTATTAGCTATTAGTACTGTTCGCTCCATCAAAGGATTGTTTGTCTTAGGATCTTTAAGTTTAGGAAAATCTTCCAGCACTTCGGTCATCTCGTTTCCGCGCTCACCACAACCGATATACACAATAATATCAGCATCGCTCCACTTGGCTAACTGATGCTGAGTAATGGTCTTACCAGTACCGAATCCTCCGGGAATAGCAGCAGTACCACCTTTAGCCAGAGGGAAGAAGGTGTCAATGACCCTCTGCCCTGTCACCAGCAATTTATCTATAGGCATCCTCTGAGCTACCGGTCTTGGTTTTCTTATTGGCCATTCCTGATACATTTTGAGCTCATACTTTTTACCATCTTCGTTTAAAACAACTAATATATCGGAAATAGTATAAGAACCACTCTTCACAGCACTAACTACCTTACCCTTTACCCCTGGAGGAACCATAATTTTGTGAATTATCATAGATGTTTCCTGGACTCTCGCAAAAACTTCTCCAGATTTTAAATTATCGCCCAATTTTACCAGAATCTCTACATCCCAGGATTTTTTCTCGTCTATGGATATGAGGCCTATACCCTCGGGGATGAATTTAAATCCCAAATCACATATCCTGGAAAGAGGTCTCTCAATACCATCAAAAATATTGCCAATGATTCCCGGTCCAAGCTTTAAAGAAAGGGGTTTTCCAGTACCCTGTACCTTTTCTCCTATCCTGAGTCCCGAGGTCTCTTCGTATACCTGAATGGTACCCAGACCTTTTTCCAGAGAAATAATCTCTCCTATCAGTTTTTTTTCGCCCACCATTACCATTTCTCGAACCATGAAATCTTCCACATGATTAGCTCTTACTACAGGACCATTAATATATAGTATATCTGCCTGTCTTATCATTTTATCGCTCCTCGTTCAACCATGAAGACAGAAATTCTCCGATCAGTTTTTTACTATCTTCTATAATGCTATTTACAGTGAAATCTATCTCCAACCTGCCATCACTGCTTTTAGCAAAAACCCCGCCCATCAGGCTGTTATCAGCTTCAATTTTATAGGTATCCTCATCTCGGAAGGACTTTATGCTACTTAAAATAACCTTTTGGTTGTTTTTAATGTCATCCCTGCTGAAGTTAAAATTCACAAATTGGTCATCAGAAAACATGGATAATACTTGTTTTATGGCTTCCTTTAAAAATTCTATATACTCTGCCGTACCAGTAAAAGTTCTGGTTTTCTTCTTAACTTCCTCCATAATTCTTTCAGTAAATTCTCGCTTCTTCTTTAATACTTCCAGGTGCATAGCAGACCGGGCACTTAAAATCATCTGTTGTTTTTTGGTTTTAGCTTCTTTTGTAGCACTCGCTATCGCTGCCTTTTTTCTTTCTTCGTTATCCTTTATAATAGTAACTTTCCGGTTTTCATAATATTTTAGTAATTTTTTTCTCTTTTTTTGAAAGTCAAGTTCTATTCTCTCTATAATTACCTTCGTAAAAAGCGAAATTTTGTCTTCTAAACTATTGAGCATAATATTCCATTCACCTCAAATCTTAAGTCCTATGGATTCTCTTATATATCTAGTTAAAAAATCGGGTGGTCGTCTTGAGCCGTGCCTATCGGGAATCTCAACTATTATGGGAAGGCCACGCGAAAGCTTCATTTTATTTAGTTCCAGCTGTACTCTTTCCGCTAATAGCTCTGTTATAAGTAGAATTCCTATATCCCGCCGCTCTTTTAGCTTCGCTAATTCTTTCAGTATTTCTTCCTTTTCGTGAACTACGACTCCTTCTACACCAGATAACCTCATACCAGTCAGGGTGTGAGTATTGTCGCTTAATATAAATACCTTCATGCAAATAAATCCCTTTATATTCTACCCAGTATCATTATTGAAATAATCAGACCATATATGGCAATACCTTCAGCCAGACCTACGTATATAAGAGTTTTGCCGAGGATATTCGGGTCTTCAGAAACAGCTCCTAAAGCTGAAGAGCCTACGGCGCCCACAGCATAACCAGCGCCGATGGTAGCAAGTCCCGTGGAAATTGCAGCCGCTATAAATCCCATCCCCGCCGATGATGAATCTATTGGAGACGCAGCATAGGTGATGCCCTGATGTAACAGAAAAACCAAGAAGGCTGTCACTAGTACCCCATAAGTCGATACACTAGCTTTCACTAACTTTCTAATCCTTTTTGCATTAGCTTTATTTTTCTTTAAATAAATATAAAACCCTGCCGCCACGGTCAATCCCGATATAGCCATGGCGATAAATACTACTGCATAATACATTCTTAAGACCCCCATTTCAAATTTATAATATTATAAAGATATATATTTCCGATATTACAAAAAATACTTTTCTTATGAAATAAACTTATTCTCCTACCAACAGATAAAATAACTTTTATTTTTGCCGGCATATATTCTATACCATCTCCCCGAAAGTATTTAGTAAAGAGCTCATAATATTCCAGCCTCAAAGCCTGAATAAACACTATAAGACCTTCCAGACCAATAATTATTATGTTCCCCAACACCAATATCGCCAGAGATCCCCATGAGTAAGTCATCATCCTGGCCATGGTGGCAAAGGCAATATAGAGTCCCACATGGTTCAAGGCAAAAGCTCCTACTCTTAGGAAGGATATAGTGTTAGAAAGCATAGAAAGCAGTGTCTCTATCACTCCAAACCCTTCTTCTATATAGTAATTAGCCGGAGATTCCTGGTAAAGCTTATCTGCATGGGTCAGCTTGTTAGCTAAGGGCTCTTTAAATACCATTGAAAGAAGAAGGCCAATCATAGTATAAACAAATGCTGGAGATATACTGGAATGTGTAACAAAGACACGGAAAATCGTATACAGTAATATTAGATAAAAAATAAGTCCTGCTGCACCGTTTCTACTAAAAAGCCCTTGTTCTATGTCTTTCTCGATGCTAGAATTTATTATATTATATATATAAGCACCTAAGATAAGCACTATACCAAAAACCACTCCAGATATTAAGATGTAGTTGATATTTGCCATAGGCCTGATGAGGAGCGGTGGAATGATTTTCTCAGAACCAAAAACACTCCCATAAATAAAACCAAAAATAGTGGAACTTAGACCTATTCTGCTTAGCAATCCTCCCAGGCCTGTCTTTTTCAAGACAACTTCTAAAATAAGACCGGCAAAAAGCAGTAAAAACCCTTGACCCACATCGCCAAACATTGCTCCGAAGAGAAGCATATAGGTCAGACCAAAAAAGGTTGTAGGGTCTTTTTCGTGGTAAGCCGGGGTGCCATACATCTTCACCAATATTTCAAAAGGTTTAAAGAATTTTATATTACTAAGTTTTGTGGGTGGGGTTATGCCGGGACCAGTTTTATTCACATCATCCACCAAAATTATAAGATTGCTCCCGAACTGGCTTTCCAATTCGCTTTTCAGCCTGGCCACATTGCTGACAGGAACGAAGCCAAACATAAAAAATAGTTTATCTCCTATAGCCAAATCTGATTTGAGTTCTTCGATTTTTTTCTCCATTTCCAGTCTGGAATAAGCTTTTTTTAATTCTGTAATGTATTTTACTCTATAATCTTCCAGTGATTTTTTAAGAGATTCTATGGCCTTTTGTTCCTCGCTTATAGTATTATCAAGCTCCCCTATAATCTTGGTAGCAGTACCCATAAATCCCGTAGGCAAGGGCAAAAGAATATAATTAAGAGATCTAAAAATCTTCTCTAATGTTTCTTCCAGACTTACTGGAGTTATAGAAACCACTATAACATATTTGCCTTCCACCGCCACTTTTAAAACTACTGCTGGTATATTCTCATAATTCTTCTTGAGCCTGGTATAATTTTCTCTGGAAATCCTTATAAGTCTAAAGGCAAGATATTTCATGGATATAAGTTGTCCTATATTGAAACCAAACCTTGACAGATATTTAAGGCTATTAATGTACTCTCTTTTTTTATTGATAGAGCGCATCTTTCCATCTATCTTATTGGCAGTGTATTGGACCTTATCATAGATATCCGAAATCTGTTTCATAAAGTCATCATAATCGTAATCCTGACTCAAATATTCCAACTTCACTTGGGGTTTTATACTTAAAATATTTATTAAAGTAGTTATCATCTGTTCATCTTTATTAAAATCTCTCTTTGAAGAATAGGGTTTTAGAAAAGGCAGTTCTTCCAGAGCTTCTATGTTTTTCTCACTGGGAGGCAGGAAAAAATCGCTGGAATTTACCCTAACCAGAGCGTTTACCATATGCATGCTCCCATTTAAAACCACCAAACGTAATACTCTGCTTAAAAGATTACTTTTACCTATAACCCCCATAATTTTCATTTTTTCTACAGCCATAAAAATATCTCCTTAAATTTATGCGGCCTTCACAAGAAATCTCCTCGTTTCTTCTGGTAATACATCATATCTTATACTCTCTATTATGGAAATAATATCCTTTATTTCAAATTCAAATGACCACACATATCTTATAGTGTGAATTATATTCAGAGAAAACTGCCGGGCTAAACCCTTAAGCTTATAATACATAAATCTGTTTATACGCCTTTCCATATATATATCCCTGGATATTTCTTCTTTTTTAAACAAAAAACCATATACCGTATTTGTTATCATCCGGTAGAGTTCCTCAAGATTTTTGGTATAAGACATAGCCTTGCGCTCCTTAAAACTCAATTTATCCCCAAAATTTATGGTATAATTTAAAAGCTCTTCAGGTGATAGGCTATAAAATTTTTTGCCTCGGTATATCCACTGAATATTATAAAGATCGGCTACTATACCTTCCCATTTTTTTAATATTTTCCTATCTTCTCGAGATATCTTTAGCCTTCGGCTTTGAATAATGCTGAAATACCCCATGTCCAGAACCATTTCAAATCTGAAGAGATTTTCTATCTTAGTATCCAGAAGGGGTTTTAAGATTTCAAAAAACTCCGAACCTTCCAGAGAATATATCAAATCCTTGATAGTTGCTGATTTAAAAAGTCTTTTAGGGTCAACTTGGCTGTATTTACCTAAAAAGGAAAGGGATTTTTCAATAATTTCTGGCTCCTTGCCGTTGAAAATACTTCTAGCCAGAACTTTTAAATCCTCTATTTCATATTTCATATAAAGAGAACGAATAAGTTCCTTATAATCATCTTGAAAATAGTGAATGAGTTTATCCATATTTTTTATCATGCTACGTTTCAAAATATCTTCCAAGTCTCGCCTACTGATATTGTCGATATGAGTTTCTCCCAATAGCCTGCCATAAGAAGTATTCTCTTTTAAATAGCGGGCCACATCGGCTACGGACTTTTTCTGAAGCATGTTTAAGTAGTCTTCGCGTCTTAAAAAGTATTTTTCTAATGCCTTTATCTTAGTATTTACAGCAGCATATCTAGTTATCTTATCCACGGTTCTCCTTCTTGATATCAAAAATCTGCTTTAGTATTTCATCGGTAATATTTTTTTGGGATTTTTCAAATTCCTGCTCCATATTCTCCAGGATTTCCTTTGTATTCAACTTCAGCTTTTCAACTTCCTGTTGTGATTCTTGTAGTATTTTTTGTGTAGTCTTCCTCGTTTCATCCCTTATCTGAGATGCATAATCCTTGAGCATTTTCTGTTCTTCTTCTTTATATTGGCTCTCCAAGTCTGCCAGCTGTTTTTTCCTTCTTTTATTTATCTCAGCTGCTCTATCATCAAGCTCTATTAATCTTTCTATTATAGCTTGCTTTTCCAAAATATCACTTCCTTTAAGGTTTTAAAATTCCCAAAAAGAGTTAAACATCTGACCATTATGGATAGGTCTGTTTAAAAAGTAATTACCTTTTTACTAAATTTTAATTATATTACTGTTATATTACAAAGTCAATTTTTCAAGACTGATTGTCTGTGTCAACCTTTTGGGGGTAGTTTTCTTTGGTGAAAAAAATTCTTCTGGTTTTGGGTAGACCTACCCCTTGTTTTATTAAGATTTATGGTTTTTAGCAATAAGCACAATTGCCCTTATTTTATTTAGGTTATGATAATACATCGGTATCAACTTTCTTAAATATTTTTTAACTGATTTAATATTTCGTTCTCTTTCGGGATCCCACCACTTATCCCATTCTCCATTTAAGATAGTCTTTTTTGTCTTTAGGAGAGCCAGGGCTCCTGGTTTATTCCAGCC
>DMCY01000109.1 GCA_003451675.1 Candidatus Atribacteria bacterium | reverse complement strand
TGTAAAATTTCAGTTTAGTTTTAAGATTATGATTTGACTCTTAATTATTCTTTCTATACACTATTAGTTAGAGTTAAGCAAAGACAAGCTGCAAATAGCGGTAATTAAATTCTCGGTTATTTCCGGGTTCTCCGATATGTAGGCATATCTGCAATACTACCTAAGGTACTACCAAAAGTTTTATGAGAGGTTATATTATGACTAAAAAATTAGATAAAATAAATAAAAAAGCAGAAAAAGTAAATCAGGCATTTTGGGATGAGATAGCTCCGGTTCATTATAAATCATATGATATCGAAAAACTAAAACAGGGAAAATCATTGATTGATGAAATACAGAAAAAGGAAATAGGAAGCGTAAAAGACAAATTCTTGCTGCACCTTCAATGTCATATCGGTACCGATTCATTGTCCTGGGTCTTAGAGGGTGCGCAGGTGACCGGAGTAGATTTTTCCGGGGAATCTATAAAAATAGCCAATGAATTAAAAAGAAGATTAGGTTTAAAAGCCCGGTTTATCGAATCGAATATCTATGATTTACCCAAGACCCTGAAAGAGAAATTTGATATTGTCTATACTTCCCAAGGAGTATTAAGTTGGCTAAAGGATATAAAAGAATGGGGGAAAATAACTTCTCATTATCTGAAACCCGGCGGAATCTTTTACATAATGGAAATACATCCGTCGTTTTATCTATTTGATAATGATAAACAGGGAGAATTAAAAATCAAGTATCCTTATTTCCATGCGGAAAAACCGACTCTTTGGGATGACGATACCCCGGATTACTCCGATGGAGAATATATCCCCAAAAACCCGACTTATGATTGGACCTGGCCATTGGGTGAAATCCTTACCTCTTTAATCGAAGCTGGTTTGAAAATTGAATTCTTACACGAATATGATAAATTATTCTATAAAGGGCTTCCCAGTATGGTAAAAGATGAAGAGGGATGGTGGTATTTTCCCGAATACAAAGGGATGCTCCCCCTAACCTTTACTTTAAAAGCTAAGAAAACATAAGGCGGAAATAATTATGAAAGTTAAAGGGATTTCTGTTTTTAATGAGAAACCTATTGAGGTTGAAATAAAGGAAGGTTTTATAAAGAATATTAATTTATTACCCGGAAGTGGGCATAATTTACCTTATGTCTCCCCGGGGTTTTTCGACTTACAGGTAAATGGCTATAAAGGGAGCGATTATAGTTTAGAAGATTTCTCGGAAGAACATCTAAGAAATATTATTTCCAATCTTGCTGCTTCCGGAACTACTCAGCATATCCCCACTATTATTTCCTCTCCCCATGAAAGAATATTGAAAAATTTAGAAATAATTTCAAAAGCAATAAATACCTCGCCTGATATCAAGGAAGCTATTCCGGGGATACATATTGAAGGTCCTTTCGTCTCTTCTGAAGAAGGTCCGAGAGGATGTCATGACCCGAGCTTTATTCGGGATCCTGATTTTGAAGAATTTAAGCAGTGGCAGGAAGCGGCAGAAGGTCGAATTGTGATGGTGACCGTAGCTCCCGAGAGGGAAGGTTCTTTAGATTTTATTAGAAAGGTTACCCATACAGGTGTTAAAATTGCTATCGGTCACACTGGAGCAACTCCTAAAATAATTAAGGAGGCCATAAAAGCGGGT
Organism: Candidatus Atribacteria bacterium; assembly: GCA_003451675.1. The sequence goes on along the minus strand of DMCY01000109.1, from coordinate 5,586 downwards.
GCGCAATTTTCCACCCACCTGGGGAACGGCAGTTATCTGATTCTTCCCAAAGTAAACAATTATATCTGGGAACAATTGGCTGCTGATGAATTATTTGCCGGTATTATCTGCGATGGATTCCATTTGCCTTCCTCGGTGGTAAAGGTGTTTGCTCGAGCTAAAGGCCTAGAAAGGCTAATATTGACTAGCGATGTTGCTTTAGCTGGAGGATTAAATCCAGGTATTTATAAGTGGGGGAATATGGAAGTAAAAGTATTTAAAGGTGGCCACCTTGGCCTTGCTGGCAATGGTATCCTTGCTGGAGCTGGTCATCTTTTAGATTGGGATATTGCTCATTTTATCAGATTTACGGGGAATAATTTAGCTAATACCATCCCTTTGTGTACCATTAACCCGGCAAAGGTTATAGAAATGTCTCACAATTATGGTAAACTGGAAGTGGGAGCACCTGCCAACCTAACCCTATTTTATTATCAAACTAGTGATGATAGGCTGCAAATTGTCCGCACTCTATGTAAAGGGAGTGTTATCTTTTAAAAACAAATAAAAACCTGCCAGAGAACCGTCTCCTGGTAGGTTGGAGAAAATAAATAATTTAGAAGGGGTGATAAAAATGAATAAAAAAATTCTATTGTTGGGACTAATTATGTTGATTGCTATTTTTGTTACCGGTTGTTTGTATATTCTGCCTACCATAAGTCTTGCGCCTGTCGAGGGGATAGAGATTGTGATCTTAGAATCATTTCCCGTTCAGGTTCAGGTTATCGCCAGCGGAAACCTTCCCGATCCCTGTACTGAAATTTCCGAAGTCCTTCAGGAAAGAGAGGGAAATACTTTTTTTGTCACTATTAAAACTTATCGTCCTCCCGGCTTTTGCATACAAGTACTTGCTCCTTTTGAAGAAATAATTCCTCTTGATGTTTATGGCTTACCAGCTGGCACTTACACTGTTGATGTTAATGAAGTTCAAGGTACATTTGATTTAGAAATTGATAATATTCTCTCGATTTGATGCAGGAAGATTTAGGAAGTTTTTAAATCTTTATACAGTAAAAATAATTAAAAGAACGGATTTTTAAATAAAGAGAGGTGAAGATTTATGAAAAAGATATTCTATTTGATTTTAATTTTTATAATGGCAACTTTCTGTTTAGCCCCAGTTTTCTTAGCTGACGGTGGCTTATTTGTCCCTTTATATAGAGATATATATGAACCCAATCAATTAGCTATGATTGTATTTGATGATATGGTGGAGAAGATAATTTTTCAGATAGATTACGAGGGTGATGCGGAGGATTTTGCCTGGGTTATTCCGGTACCGGGTTATCCTAAATTGTTCCCCGTCGAAGATGATATATTTTATGAATTGCATAAATTAACTCAACCTCCCCCTCCTTCGAGTTTTGGTTGTGGATGGGGAGCAGGTGTACCAACCCCTGGTTTAGGAGATGAAGGAGTACATGTTTGGGAAGAGAACCAGGTAGGAATTTATCATACCACCACTTTATCTGCCACTGATCCGAATAGTTTAGTGGAATGGTTAAATGATAATGGTTATGCCTTCCCTGCAGAAGGTCAAGAGATACTGGATTATTATGTACAAAAAAATTGGTTTTTTGTAGCCATGAAAATTCAACCCGATGAAATAGTGAATAATTCCGATAATTATACCGGTGCTATTCAACCTATAGGGATAATGTTCTTTTCCGATGAAATGGTCTATCCTTTAAAAATTAGTACTTTAAGTGTCCCCTCCTGGGGAACGGAAGTATTAATCTATGCTTTTTCCGATGAAAGAGTAACTTTCCCCGGAGCCACGGAAGAATATAATGCCATTATTACTCCTGACCAGTTAAAGGAATATCCCATATTACAGGGTCTAATAGATGAAACCTTTACTTTAACAAAGCTGAGAAAAAATTTTAGTGCTGAAGAAATGGATGAGGATTTGACATTGATTCCAGTTCCCAAATATATAGCTTTAGGAAGCATCATAGATTTGAATTGTCCGGTAGGGCAATTTATTTTACTTGCAGGAATTTTTATCTTTTTATTAAAGACAAAGAAGATAAATATTTAGTTAGTGTAAACTTTATTGGGGTAGTTAGAATAAAAAGAAGAATACCACTTTTTCTATCTTTTCTTTCTTAACTATATACTACATACTATATACTCGATACTGTTTTGAAGCATTTGAATGAAAAAACATTTTGTGATAATATTTAATTACAATTGTAATTTTTTATTGATGTTCTGGATAACTTATTTCTTTGCAAATTAAATATGGAAGCTATAAAATCTTAAAAAGTTGGAAAAGGCAAACTATCCGAAAGGGTAGAGCGCAAAGTTATGTATCTAAGGCATTTTATGCTATGATCGCCAGACTGCCGGCTTTTATTTTTTTATAAAACAAAAGCAATGAGATAAAATTTAAAAGCAATAATATCTCAGAAAGATTTGTAGAGGGATTTGTAACTGCCAGCTTATTATATTCTGTGGGTTTCATTGCCATAATAATGGGTGTCCTCAAAGAGGGATTAAGTGGTATAGCAGAATAAAAAATATTATAAATAAAGGGGATTTTTGGAAATTTCGTAGAATGATTCTTCCAAGAATAAGTTGATAGGATTTAATTAATTTTAAATCCCTTAAGTATCCTAAATTGAGTGTTCTGTAATTCTAAAGAAAGCCAAAATAAAAAAGGACATATATAAAGGGATATACGAATGAAACCAAAACTTAAACAGCAAGATAAAAAAGATGAAAATTTAAAACAACAAAGATGGATAGGGAAAATTAAAGAAAATAAAGAAATATTTATTGTAACTGGTCTGGTTGTACTTTTAAGTATTATAGTCTGGCTAAGTAAGATTACTGATCTTCCTTATCATTTCTTTGGTGCACAGCCAACCCCTGTTAACTGGCAGGAAGCTCTTGTGCTAACTATTTTAATAATTTTTATCGGTATCATTGTAATTACTATAATTAGGAATTTTGTTAATGAGCGCAAAAAATCTAAGAAGGTCCTTCAGAAATCCGAAGCAAAATACCGCACCCTCTATGAAAATATGCCAGGAGCTTACTATCGCACAGATAAAGACGGGAATCTTATAATGATAAATCTGGAAGGGGCTAAATTATTTGGCTATAATTCTCTAAAAGATATCTTAGAAAAAAATATTTCTCAAGATTTATACTTTGCTCCGGAAGACAGGAAAAAATATCTTAAAGAGTTAGAAAAGAATAAAGGGAGTCTCAAAGACTTTGAACTAAATTTAAAGAAGAAAGATGGCACTCCCTTGGTTATTTCTGATACCAGTCATTACTATTATGATAAAGAAGGAAATATTGCCGGAGTAGAAGGAATCTTTGTGGATATCACCGAACGTAAACGAAGCGAAAAATTTCAACAGGTTTTATACAATATTTCTAAAGCAACTAACTCTCCCATATCTCTGGAACAACTTTATCCCATAATCCATAAGGAATTAGGCAGCATCATCGATACCACAAATTTCTACATTGCCTTGGTGGATGAGAAAAAAGACAAGATTTACTTTCCTTTTCATATTGATGAGAAAGATGATAATTTTCCCATTTCAAATTTTAGTACTTCTAATAGCATCACTACTTATGTTATAAAAACAGGCCAATCTCTTCTAAGTGATAATAATCAATATAAAGAAATGATATCTAAAGGGATATTGTCCCCCATGGGTAGCACTACCGATGAATCTATCTGGTTGGGAGTTCCCTTAAAGATAGAAGATAAAGTAATCGGGGCAATGGCTGTTCAGAGTTACACCAACCCTGAACTCTATTCTAAAGGTGATATCAAGATTATGGAGTTTGTCTCTGAACAGGTAGCTACTGCCATCGAGCGAAAACGAGCAGAAGAGGATTTACGTAATAGCCAGCAGGAATTTGCCAGTCTATTTCGTAGTACTCCAGAGGCTCTGGTCTATTTAGATAAAAATAGTAATATCTTAAACATAAATCCTCGCTTCACCGAACTATTCGGCTATTCCTTAGAAGAAGTAAAGGGCAGAAATCTTGATGATGGGATGATACACCCCCCGGATAAGATAGAGGAAGGGAAATGGTTGACTAAGAAATCATTAGAAGGGCATTTCTATTTCGAGACGATTAGAAAGAAAAAAGACGGTACTCTATTTCCAGTAGCTATTTCTGGCTCTCAGGTTATAATTGATGGCCAACTTAAAGGTCTGATAGGGATATTTCAAGATATCACTGAGCGCAAGAAGATGGAACAAGAGCTGAAAAAGTTAGCTCATTATGATGTTCTTACCGGCTGCTGCAGTAGAGGACGTGGTCTTGCTCTCCTGGAACAACAGATTAAGACCGCCAATCGAAAGAAAACCCCTGTCCTCTTATTCTATCTTGATATAGATGACTTTAAACATATTAATGATACCTTCGGTCATCAAGAAGGAGATAAAGTCTTAAAAGAAGCAGCTAAACTCTTTAAATCAACCCTGAGAGAAGTCGATAATGTCTGCCGTATCGGGGGAGATGAATTTCTGCTTATCTTCCCGGAGAGCTCTCTCAATGATGCTCCTCTGATTAGAGAAAGGTTGAATACAAATTTAGGAAAATTAAATCAGAAACTGGCAAAGCCATATAAGATAGATTTCAGTATCGGTCTTTCTTATTATGACCCAGCCCATCCCCTGTCCATAGATGAACTAATTAGAATAGCTGATGAGAATATGTATGAAGAGAAGAAGTAAGTGCCAGGAGATTGTGTCAAGAGAACCGTTGTCCCCCGGTTAGTTATCTTTCAAAGGTGTACTAAATTTATGAGGCTTTTGCCAATATCTATTCTAATTTTTCCGATGCCTTGCTGGCCAAAAAGGCAGGAAATCCTTATCAGTATCAGAAGGAAGTTGATTTTCCTACCTTTGAAGATGGTACAAGAGGTGTCAAGTTCATTAATCTGTGTGTGGAGAGCTCACAAAGAGGAGCCTGTTGGATAACAGCAAGGTGATTTAACCAATAAAATAGGTACTTTGTTCTTTGATACAAAATAATTTATTAAAGATTGACTTTTAGCAAACAAATAATTTGCTTTGATAGTTTTAATTGATTAAAATAATAAAAAATCTATTCTTAGTTATTTGATAGAACAGGAGGTAGGCATAGTGAATCGAGCAAAAGTTTATTTTACAGATTTAAGGGCAAAACCAGGGAAGAACTTGCTGGATAAATTAAAAAAGTTAGTTTTAGAAGCCGGGATTAAAGAGATTGATTTTAAGGATAAGTTCGCAGCCCTAAAAATTCATTTTGGGGAACCGGGAAATCTTTCCTATATTCGGCCTAATTATGTGGCTTGTATTATAAAATTAATTAAAGATTTCGGGGGAAGGCCATTTTTAACTGATGCCAATACCCTTTATTATGGCAAGAGGGCTAATGCCGTAGACCATTTAAATACAGCTATGGTGAATGGATTTAATCGGATTGCCGTAGGGTGTGATGTCATTATCGCCGATGGCCTGAGGGGGACTGAATATCAGGAAATTCCTATCGATAAAAAACATTACAAAGCACCCAAGATAGCTGCAG
>DMCY01000099.1 GCA_003451675.1 Candidatus Atribacteria bacterium | reverse complement strand
TAAAAAACAGTCCGGTTTTGATTCTTAAATGACAATCTAATTTAAAAAATTTGACATAATAGAGAAAGAGATGTATATTATTTAATAATATCTTATAAACTAACAGTGAGTTGGTTGAATAAAAATGAAAATTGGAATACAAAGCAAAAACAATATTATAAATAACTACTATTATTACTATTACTATTATCTTGAGGGGGTATATGCCTAAGAGATAAATAGTAATGTTGATTTAGATTGCTATTATCAAAAATTAAACCATAGGCATGTGCCTCCCAGGGCATGCCTATGGTTTTTATAAATTAAAAAGTAGGGCCATGGGTGTTTTTAATTTTAACATCTTTGGCCCTACTTTTATTTTCTGAGAGAAAATATTAATTTTATGTCGATAAAGAGAAAGGAGGAGATTGAAATGTAGGACTAAACATGGGATAAGCGAAAAATTGTACAAAATAATCTAAAAAATAAAAAAAATAAAAAGGAGAAAAAATTATGAAAAAGATGAAATTAAATTTAATTAAAACTATATCAATTTTATTATTGGCGATTGCACTTATGATTATCGGGGGAGTATCATCCTTAGCCGGGGCTCAACCTTTGGTAATTGGTGTAACTCAGATTGTAGAACATCCTGCTTTAGATGCTGCCCGTGATGGCTTTATAGCCGCTTTAGAAGAAGCAGGATTGAAGGAAGGCGAAGATGTAATCTATGATTTGCAAAATGCACAAGGGGATTTTAATAATGCTATTTCTATTGCGCAGAAATTTAAAGATGATAAGGTAGATATCATTTTTGCTATCGCTACTCCTACCGCCCAAGCAGCATTACAAGTCAACCAGGATATTCCGATAGTTATTACTGCAGTTACCGATCCGGTTGCTGCTAATTTGGCAAAGAGTTGGGAAAGTTCTGGGAATAATCTTACCGGAATGAGTGATGCCGCTCCAAACAAGCAACAGATTGAATTAATTCCACGTTTTTTACCGAAAGCTAAAAACGTTGGAACTATTTATAATGCGGGTGAAGCAAATTCAGTGGTTCAAGTTGAGGTGGCAAAAGAAGCCTGCAAAGAGCTCGGTCTTAATTTGATAGAAGTAACAGTAAGTAATTCCAGTGAAGTTTTAATGGCAGCTCAATCTTTGGCTGACAGAGTGGAAGCTTTATATATTGTTACAGATAATACGGTAGTATCAGCCTTGGAATCTGTGATAAAGGTATGTAATCAAGAGAAGATTGCTTTGATTGTTGCTGACCCGAGCACGGTTGACAAAGGCGCTTTAGCTTCTTATGGTATTGATTATTTTTCGTTAGGTAAGAAGTCCGGAGAGATAGCTCTAAAGATTATTAAGGGTGCTAAACCTTCTGATATTCCTATTCAGACTATAACTGATCCTAAGGATTTACAATTTGTGGTGAATCTGGATACTGCAAAAACCATTGGGATTTCTGTAAGTGAAGAAATTATAAAAGCAGCAGATAAAATTATAAAAGATGGTAAAGTGCAGGGTGATTAATCCCCCATTAAAAGAAAGGATCAGATAATATGTCGATAAGTCTTTTTCTTCATGCTTTAGAACAAGGATTAGTTTTTGGAATAATGGTCCTGGGAGTATTCATTACTTACAAGGTATTGGATTTTCCTGACTTAACAGTTGAAGGTAGTTTTCCTTTGGGGGCAGCGGTAGCCGCCAAGGTCATTTTTTCTGGTGGAGATCCATTATGGGGTACATTTTTAGCCATGATAGCGGGTTCCCTTGCCGGATTAATTACCGGATTATTACATACCAAATTAAAACTTACTAATCTTTTATCAGGAATTTTGACAATGACTTTACTATATTCGGTAAATTTAAGAATTATGGGAAAACCAAATATTCCCTTATTGGGAAAAGTAACCTTATTGGGAGAAATAAAAAATTATTTTCCTAATTTATCGATGGATTATCTGATTCCTTTCTTTTTCTTGTTTTTGGTGGTGATACTCAAATTTAGTTTAGATTTTTTCTTGTCTACAGAAATAGGGTTAACGATAATTGCCACCGGAGATAATGAGCAGATGATTAGGAGCCTGGGAGTTAATACGGATTTTACTAAAATTATTGGACTTTGCCTTTCTAATGCTTTAGTAGGTTTGTCAGGAGCACTTTTTGCTCAGTATTCTGGATTTGCCGATGTAAATATGGGTTTAGGTACAATAGTTGCGGGATTGGCTTGTGTAATAATTGGTATCAGTATTATAAAAATTCCTACTATTTTTTGGAGGACAATCGCTGTATTAGTTGGTTCTTTGGTTTATCGTTTAATTATGATAATTGCTTTACGTTATGGTTATAGTTTTGGCTTTAAGCCAGGAGATTTGAAAATGATTTCTGTTATACTGGTAGTAATAGCCTTAAGTGTGCCTTTTATTAAAGGTAAACTTAATTTTGCAGATAGATTTAATTTAGGAAGAAAAGATCTACAAAATAATAATGGAAAGGAAGTTTAATCTATGCTGATAATTAAAGGATTGACTAAATATTTTGCTAAAAATAGTCCTCATGAAACTCTGGCTTTAGATAATTTTGACTTGCGGATTAAAAAGGGTGATTTTATTACGATTATCGGCAGTAATGGTGCTGGCAAGTCAACATTATTAAATTTAATTGCTGGAACTCTACAGCAAGATAAGGGAGAAATAAGTCTATCAGGAAAGGCGATTACCTGTCAGCCTGAATATCAAAGAGCTCGTTGGATTGGAAGGGTTTTTCAGAATCCCCTTTTGGGCACTGCTTCTTATATGACTGTTGAGGAAAATTTATCTTTATCTTTAAAAAGAGAAAAAAGGGGATTACGCTTGGGGATTAATAAAAATTTACGCAATTTTTTTCGGGAAAAACTAAGTGAATTAAATTTAGGACTGGAAGATAATATCTCAAAAAAGGTGGGCTTACTTTCCGGGGGGCAACGGCAGGCAATGACCATGTTAATGGCTACCATGTTTAAACCCAAGGTTTTACTTTTAGATGAACATACAGCAGCTTTGGATCCGGAAAGCAGTAAAAAGATTTTGAAATTGACGCAAGATTTAGTTATGGAGCGGCAGGGAGACTTAATTACTTTAATGGTTACCCACAATATGAAGCAAGCTTTGGAAGTGGGTAATCGTACTGTTATGATGGATAGGGGACGAAATATTTTTGATATTCAAGGAGAAGAAAGAGAAAAGATTAATGTAGATGATCTAGTAAGACAGTTTTCAATATTAGGCAATCGAAAAGATAAGTATATAGAAGATAGAATGGTCTTGATATAATTTATCATACTTGATATAAATAAAAAGAGTCTTATGTTTGTATTGCATACGAATTCAAGGCTCTTTTTTTGTGTAGGTTGGCTTTTTGTATTATAATAAAAAACAATAGAACTATATAAATATTTTAAAAGGTTAATGTAAACTTTTTTATTCCGGTTCCTGGTTTTTTTCTTTTATTTTCTTAACCATCCAACCAGGTAACAAGTAATACAATGTAAAGTAACATGTGATAAGTAACTCTGCAATAAGTATCTGTTTTTATAATTTAGGAAATTTAATCTTATTAATCATTACATATTACTTGTTACTGTATCTATACGAGAAACTAATTTTAAAGGGAGTGGAAGGGTATTGAGTAAAAGATTATATTATGAAGAACCATATCTGCAAGAGTTTAAAGGAAAAATATTAGAAAAAATAAAAATAGATGGCAAACCTGCTCTTATTTTGGATAACACTTGTTTTTATCCTACTTCTGGTGGTCAACCAAATGATTTAGGTTATATTCAGGGTGTGTCAATAGTTGATGTAATAGAGGATAATGAGAATATAATCCATGTATTAAAAGAAGGCATTGAAGAAGAATGCGGAAATACGGTAATAGGAAAAATTGACTGGAAGAGAAGATTTGACCATATGCAACAACATAGTGGGCAACATATTCTTTCTGCTGCTTTCGAAAAATTATGGAATGCCGATACGGTATCTTTTAATTTGGGGGATGAAATTTGCACTTTAGATATCATGAAAGATAACATTACTTCTGAGGAAGTAAAAAAAGCGGAGATATTATCTAATAATATCGTTTTAGAAAATAAACCGATTAAAGTATATTTTGTGGACCAAGAAAGGGCAAATGAATTAAATCTAAGGAAAATTCCTCCTAAAAAAGGAGATATAAGAATAGTAGAAATAAAGGATTTTGATATATGTGCCTGTTGTGGTACTCACTGTGGGACTACCGGAGAGGTTGGCTTGATTAAAATCTTAAAATGGGAGAAAAGAGGAGTAAAAATTCGGTTGGATTTTACATGCGGTAAGCGTTCTTTGAAGGACTATTATTGGAAAAATGAATTAATTAAGAACATTTCTAATAAATTGACGATTAAAGATACAGAGCTGGGAGAAGCAGTGGAGAGAATGTTAGAGGAACGGAAAGAAACCAGAAAAGAATTAAGAGAGATCAAAGAAAAATTACAAGAATATGAAGCAAAAAAATTAATCGATGAAACCTCTATAAGAGATGATGGAATAAAGATTATAAGCAAAGTATTTGAAGAGAAAAATTTTCAAGAAGTAAGAGGATTGGTACAGAAGATTATTAATCTGGATGACAGTATAGTTGTATTTGCTGGAATTAAGAGTAAAGGAGAGGGAGAAGGAGTAAAGATATTGTTTGCCTGTTCCAGGGCGTTAAAATATGATATGAATAGATTAATAAGAGAAGCGGGAAAATTTATCGAAGGTCGGGGAGGCGGAACATCCAATTTTGCTCAAGCTGGAGGGAAGAAGGCTGAGGGAATTCATGAAGCTTTAGATTTTGCTTTGATGAATTTAAAAGATTTTGTAAAAAAATAAGTATAGAGTGCAAAAACAGTATTGAGTATATAGTATCGAGTTAAGAAAGAAAAAGAAAAGAAGGAAAATGAGAAGAAATAAAGAGTTAATAAGTAAATTAGTTTTTGTAATAGTTTTTCTGCTAATTCTTTTATTGGTAGATTTTAATTCATTTTCTGCTGAAAGAGACTTAAACAAAGAGCAGAAATTAGGAAAGAAACTATCTGAAGATATTGAGAAAAAATATGAAGTGGTTGAGAATTTAAACCAAAATTCATTACTTAATGAGATTGGCAATAAATTAGCTGAAGCTTCTGAGATGAGAGAGATGAAATTTCACTTCAGGATATTAAAAAAGGGTGGACCCAATGCTTTTTCTATTCCGGGCGGATATGTTTATGTAACTTACGATCTTTTTGATTATATCCAGTCAGATGACGAGCTTGCTGGAATTTTAGCCCACGAAATTGCCCATGTAATCCATAATCATGCCTTAAAACAGACCAGAGATAATACTAGATTCACTTTGTTGACTATTTTAGGAGTTCTTTTAACCGGGGAGCCGGATGTTGGCGTATTAGGGAAGCTTACCACTATAACTCTTCTTAATCAATATAGCCGGGAGTACGAAGAAGAAGCGGATTTAACTGCTATAGACCTCTTAATTAAGACAGGATATAATCCGGTAGGTTTTTTAACTTTTTTAGAAAGATTGTATACCAGGGAAATGTTTAAACCTGAAATATATTTGGGGATATTTCAGACTCACCCTGAAACTAAAGATAGGATTAATTATATAAGAAATAAATTAATAGAAAGAGGAATAGATATTGATAGACGGGTAACTACTGATTATCTTAAAGTAGACATCAAATATATATACGAAGAGTCTTTTTGTAATACTGCTATTTATATTGATAATATTACTATATTGAATTTAACATTTCCGATAGGTCATGAACTTTACCTAAAAACGATAGAAGCTGCTCAAAATCTGGATAAATTTCTTAGTATTGATTTGGCTCCCTATGAAATAAATATTTTAGTAGAAGGAACTACATCTACGCTTTTGATTCGTAATAATAAAATAATTTCTTTAGATGATTCAGAAACAATTTATTTAAGAAAGACTGCTGAAGAAGTATTGCATGAAACTAAGAATAGGATTAAGCAGGTGCTTTGGGAGTTCAGACTTAATATGCCTTTTGATATTAAGGGAGATTTAGAAGATTAAATAGAGAGAAAAAAATATTTTATTTGATTTTACAGAAAAAAATGCCCACCCCTTGTTAGTGATGGGCATTTTTTTCATTTTAGTTTATCTCATTAAATACGAAATACGAATTTCTTATGTTCGTTCTAGTTTAAAATACTCCTATGCTTTTAAGGAAGACTATGAATATAGCTACAGGGGCAACATATTTAATAAGGAAACTATAAGTAGCTCCTAATTTAATGCTCTTTGCGCCTATATTTGCTTCTTCAATTGCCTTATCAGTTCCCCAGTACCAACCAATAAAGATGCAAAGTAAGAGTCCGCCTAAAGGTAGAAGTATATTAGAAGCTATAAAATCAAGAGAATCTAAGATATCTCTTCCACCAATAATCTTTACTCCAGACCATACACCTTGACCCAATGAAGACGGAATTCCTAATAAGAAAATAATTGTACCCATTATCCAGGTTGCTTTTTTACGATCCCATTTTGCTTCATCAATAAAGTAAGCACAAACGACTTCGAGTAAGGAAATAGCCGAAGTAAGAGCAGCAATAGTAAGTAAGAAGAAGAACAAAATTCCAAATACATGGCCAACTGCTCCCATAGAAGCAAATACGGCTGGAAGAGTAATAAAGGTTAATCCTGGTCCTGCACCCGGTTCTAATCCAAAGGCAAACACTGCTGGGAATATAGCAAAACCAGCTAAGAAAGCGATTGCAGTATCAGCTCCGGCAATCCAGTAAGAATTGGCAGGAATATCCTGGTCTTTTTTAAGATAACTACCATAGGTTATCATACAACCCATTCCTAAACTCAATGAGAAGAAGGCCTGTCCTAAGGCAGCTAAAATTCCCTCAGCAGTTAATTTACTAAAATCTGGTTTGAGGTAGAAAGCCAAGCCTTTGCCTGCACCGGGTAGAGTTACTGAACGGATAATTAAGATCAACATTATTACTAACAAAGCAGGCATTAAAATCTTTGTATATTTTTCGATTCCTTTTTCAATACCGGCTACCACGATACCTATGCACATCAGCATAAATATAGCATGCCAAATTAGAGGAGCCCAAGGGTTGGTAATTGAACCAACAAAAATGTTAGCATGATCAGCACCAGCAGCCATATAAGCACCTGATTTAAAGATGTATGCTGTTGCCCATCCACCAATAACTGAATAGTAAGAAAGGATGATAAATCCTGCTAATATTCCCATAGCTCCTACAATCCACCAGGAACTCTTCGGTGCTAATTCTTTAAATGCACCAAGTGCATTTTTTCCGGATTTACGACCTACTAATAGTTCCGAATTCATAAGGGGAACACCAATAAAAATAATTATAATTAAATACACTAAAACAAATGCTGCACCACCATATTTTCCGGTGATATAAGGGAATTTCCAGATATTTCCCAGACCTACGGCAGAGCCGGCAGCTGCTGCTATAAATCCTACTTGGGATTGCCAATTCCCTCTTGATTTATTTTCCATTGAAAAATCCTCCTTTTTTTTATTTTTTTTGGCAAATTTTAATGAATTTTAAATGAATAAATAAAAGTGTAATATTTCGCGAGATTCCTAAGATAAGCGTTTTATTATTTTTTTCATTAGCACCACCACCTTTTGTTTTAATAGAGTGAAATTTGCAAGTAGAATAGATTGTTTCAGATAAAAAAATAAGTATAGTTAATAAAAATAAAAATAATAATGTTATCTAATTAATATATACATACGACATTAATTCAGAAAATCCTTCTTTTTTTTGAAAATATTTTAAATTTTTTTAAAAATCAATGTTAATCAGTTTTAGATGATCAATTAAGTAAGTTAATTTGCTTAATTGCTATATTTGAAAAGGTACAGGAGTAAAAGATAAGACGCAAAAAATTAAAGCACAGGTTCCCAATATTTTTCTTCTTTTATCTAATGGGGTGGAATCATCCAATGGCGGAGGGTGATTAAATCCAAATATAAGAAGTAAGATAAATAATAAGGTCCACGCTGAGTTAACAAATATGCAGATAAAGCCTAAAATACCCAGGGTTATATAATAAGCAATTTTACTATTTTTACCTAACAAGGAATAAATTATGTGTCCACCATCTAACTGTCCAACGGGAAGGAGATTTAAAGCAGTTACAAACAATCCTACCCAGCCAGCATAAGCTATAGGATGCAGAATTATATCCTGGCCCTCGGGGAGATGACCAAACATTATTTTTTCTATAAATGAGAACAGTATGGAACTTCCCAGAGGTATAACCGGTCCCTCAATTTCTGAAATTACTGCTACTTCTGACAGTTTAAGTCCGATTATTATAGTAGGGATAGTGAGAACTAAGCCTACAAAAGGTCCAGCTAACCCGATGTCAAATAAAGCTTTACGGTTAGGCATAATCCCTTTCATTTTGATAACTGCTCCTAAAGTACCAAAAGGAGATAGAGGGAAGGGGATAAAAAAGGGAAGAGTGACTTTTACCCCGTATCTTCTGCTAACAAAGAAATGTCCTAATTCGTGAGCAAGTAGAATAGTGGTTAAAAATAGAGCATACCAGATACCACCTATAAAAAAACAAGAAACTATAGTCAGAAGAAATAAGATTAAGTGTAAAATTATTCTTCACCTCGTTATATTATATTGCTTTCTAATCAGTATCAAATTAGTCGTTAGTGAATAGTGAATAGTCGTTAGTACAAGAAGACATGGCACACCATACCATGCTCTTACTTTTCTTTTGTGGGGGTACAATGAATTGTGCCCTCTCTATTTTATTGCCCTTTTTTACTTTGCTAAGCGAGTATCTGCTAAACAGGGGCTTACCTTACTAAATGAGTATTTACTAAACAAAGATTACGGAAAAAGGAAATTCCCATACAACAAAATCATTATATATTATTCTTCTATATTTATAAAGACAAAAATATTCGTATCGGGTATTGCATATCGCGCATTGCGTAAAAAAAGAAAAGATTCGGAAAAAAAGTAGATAGAAAAAATAAAATCGGATTTATTCTTTTTAATTTTTTTGTTTTGGGGTAAAATGGAGATAGGAAATTAGTATCGAGTATCGTGTGTATGATTAGTTACTTGGTTATCTAGTTAATTGGTTAATTAAAATTGTATTTGTGTATTGTATTGGAAGTTAAATGTAGGGGCTGACCTTGTGTCTGCCCGAGATAGATAACCGTAGGACAGGCGTCTCGCCTGG
>DMCY01000052.1 GCA_003451675.1 Candidatus Atribacteria bacterium | reverse complement strand
TTAGCGATTCTTTTGTATAGACTTCCATTATATCATTCACTATTCCTAACTACTATTTTTCTATCCGCTAAATGCTCTACACTAGTATATTATACAAATCAAACTCCCGAGAAGGCACTAAATCCTCCATCTATAGGAACAATAATTCCGGTTACAAATTTCGCTGCATCAGAGGCCAGCCAGACACACGCTCCGATTAAATCTTTCGGGTCACCAAATTTACCCATAGGAGTGTGAGCGATTATAGTTTTACCTCTGGGTGTTAGACTGCCATCCTCATTAGTAAGTAAAAAACGATTTTGGGTAGTAAGAAAAAATCCCGGAGCAATTGCATTGACTCGCAAGCTTTTATTATACTCCTGGGCAAAATGCACTGCTAACCATTGGGTAAAATTACTCACCGCTGCCTTGGCGGCAGAATAACCAGGAGTCCTGGTAAGAGGGCGAAAGGCACTCATAGATGAAATATTAATAATAGACCCGCCATCCTGGTTTTTTATCATATCCTTTCCAAAAACCTGGGATGGAAGAATTGCTCCGCCAAAAAGATTAAGTCCCACCACCTTCTCTAAAGCGGAAAGGGGAAGGTCAAAAAACTTTAGTTCTTCCGAAGTAGTCGCCCCTTTTACATTTCCACCTGCTGCGTTAAGTAATATATCAACCTTACCAAAATCTCTGATTACTTCATCTCTACAAACTTTTATTTTCTCGATATCCATTGCATTTATGTAATAACCTTTAGCTGTTATCCCCTGTTTTTGTAATTGCTTTGCAGCTTTATCGGCATTTACAATATCACAAAGAGCTATCTTAGCACCAGCTTTTCCCAATCCTTGGGCAATAGCAGTCCCCAAAACCCCAGCTCCTCCGGTAATTACTGCTATTTTGCCTTCAAGGCTAAACATCTTCAAATTTTCTTGCATTCTCTCTTCCTCCTTAAGTTCAAAAGTTTATTAAAAATATTCCTTTTTTCCGTCATTGCGAACACTATGACACTCAAATAATATTGAGTGTCATCCGTGGCAATCTCAACACTAAGTTAAAAACTAAAAGCGAAAAACTATAATTTAAAATTCAAAATTTTTCTGTATAATTCATTGTTTTTATGTAGGGGGTATGTCACTCCCATAGAAGCGGAAATCTTTTCATTACAGGCGAGACGTCTGTCCTACGATTAGCGGGATGAATCGAGCCCCTTATATACGCTCTACGCTAAAATATGAGATACGATTCACACGAGATACTAGATATGTTTTACTACATACTATATATACATTAATTAAAAGCACCAAATGTCTCCTGATATGATTAGATACTTCTCGATAATGCTCTTCTTCATATTGAAATAATCTAATATTCTACAAGAAAGACCACGTACATGATCAATTTATTTTAACCAAGTAAAAAGGCTACTCGAAATTAATACAAGGCAACTTTAGTCTAATATTTATTAACACAAATTCTCGGAGTACTTTTCTTTTTTTGCTACTACAATTTCATTTTATAAACATACAGGCAAAAGGTCACCACCATAATCAATTACTCCAACCTTACATTTATTACCCTGTATATCTAATGCCATATTTATGGCATTCTGAACTGTTTCAGCGTGAATAAAGCCAAATTTTTCTTTTTGTTGTATTGTAAGCCCTGGAGAAACACAGATTATTGAAACTTTTCTCTTATGATGCGCATGAATAAGAAGGGCCGCTAATCCAACTTCATCTTTAATTTTATTATTTGAAGATAATTCCATTAATTCTTTATACATTAAATGGCCATATTTTTCTAAAATAGAATGACTGGAAGAAATTCCTTCTGGAAATCTTCCCACAAGAATCAAAGTTCCTCCTTGTTTTATACCCCGCAACGAATAGGTTACTGGTTTATCACCCTGCCAATAATCTAAATCAGCAGGATAAGCACTAACTACCACTATATCAGCTAAATCTTTTATTTGTACTTCATAGATTTCCTTAGCATATTTAACCCCACATCTATGGGCAAGAATAGGATCACCACCTACAACTTTATAAATTTGTCCATTCGTTCCAAGAATAAAGTTAATAATATAATTAAGACCAGCTTTTTTTGCAATAAATTCAATTTCTGACCGAACCTTGTTATTAACAGTACCAGCAATATCAAGATATTTAGGGTCCTTTGCCGCCATCAGATGGGTAGCAGCAGTTGTCTCCCAACCACAAATTCCTGGCTGAACTATTTTCCCACCTCCAGACCAGCCTGCTTCCGAATGTGGTACAATACTTCCAATTCCTATAGAAAAATCAGTCTCAATCATTTTTTTATTAACTATAATATTAATATTATTTGATGTTCTCCCAAGATCAACTAAATTTTCTGGATCAGCCCATTCATGATTAAATATTTTGACAGATTCTAGAGTCTCAGCCCCAAAAGTTTTAATTATCTCACTATGAGTCATATATCTATGTGTCCCTAATGCTATAAGAATGGTAATGTCTTGTTTTTTAATACCTAATTTTGCTAATTCTTTAATGACCAGAGGTATTAATCTTTTTTTTGGAGTAGGCCTTGTAAGGTCATCAACGATCAATAATACCTTCATCCCACTGCGTAAAATTTTATTTAGTGATAACGCTCCAATAGGCTTATAAAAGGCTTTCTTTACATAAAATTCGTCATTTTCTTTTTGGTTGACTTTCTTAGGTTCAATATAATAACAGTAATTCTTTTTCGGTACTGAAAAATTGAGTTTTTTCTGCCCATAAGTAATCATTATTTCTTCATTTTTCATAAGCAATTATCTCCAATAGTTCATTTTGTTCTGACTTCAATTCAGTCGATTTTATTTTTTATATATTTTGCCAATAAAATCCAATATCTTTAAGGGTATAGAATTTATATTAGCAAGCCATATTATGTTAAGATCCAAAAAGTAGATACCACTAGCCCGTAGCACTTTAAAACAGTTCGGGCTTCGCTTGACCTAATTCGTAGGTTTTTTGACATTTGACGTATTCTAATATGCTCTTTTCGTCCAGAGCTATGGCAGAGATAAAATATCTTGATGGCCAAACGATGTTCTCTTTCCAGTATGCCTTTTTGATAGCCAAGAAAACTTTTCCCTTAGTTTACTTGCAATTTGAGCTTCATCCTACCGACTATTTCGCTTACTGGATAGCTTGGTGGTATTATCATCACTATATGTATGTGATCTATTTGGATATTGCATTCGATAATTTCACAGCCTGGTAAACTTTTTAGAATTTTAGCAAAAAGTTTACAAAAGCACCTCTATAGACCAAGATTTAGGATACGGCAACTACTAAAAATTAGTACATGTAAACTGCTAAAAAGAAATGTATTTTATATAAGCAAAAAAACCTTTTAAAATAAAATATACCAATTATTTAACAAAATTATTTAGACATTTACAACCTTAAACTCAGAAATACATTCAGTTATCTTTACACTTATTTCTTCATAATCCTTACTACTATTATCCACTTCCCCTACTATTCTATTCTGTGAAAATATTAATATTCTGTTTGCTAATTTTATTATCTCTGGCATATCTGATGATATCAATATTATTGATTTTCCCATTTTTGAGAGGTTCCATATTAATTTGGCGAAATATTCTTTAGAACCAATATCTATGCCCACCGTCGGTTCATCAGCTATTAATATATCAACATTTGCTGCCAGCCATTTGGCAATGGATATTTTTTGTTGATTTCCACCACTTAACTTCCCAACCTTTTGATTTAATCCTGTACATTTTATATCTAAATCTTTAATCTTTTTCCAGGCAACATCTCTTTCTTTTTCACTAGAAACTAACCCAAGACCATTAGCTATTTTATCCCAAATAGTTATAGCAATGTTTGTTTTAACAGTATCAGTTAATATGAGCCCTTCTTTTTTTCTATCTTCAGAAAGATACCCTAAATTATATTTAGATAAAGTATTATAAATTGATCTTATACTGGCTTTTTTGCCATTTATTATTATTTCTCCACTATCATATTGGTCATATCCTATAAGTATTTTAGCTAACTCTGTTCTACCAGAACCAACTAACCCATAAAATCCTAAGATTTCACCTTTATAAAGAGTAAAATTAACGTCATAAGCTTTCTTTTCTTTAGTTAAATTTTTTACTTCTAAAACTTTTTTATTTCTATCGACAGTATTAATAAAAGTGGCCCTTTTATCTTCTTCTCTTCCAATCATATATCTCACAATCTTATCTCTATCTAGATTTTTAATATCATCTGTTATTACACATTTACCATCTCTTAAAATGCTTACTCTATTAGCTATTTGTAAAACTTCTTCTAAAATATGAGAAATAAATATTATAAGAATTCCCTCTTTTTTTAGCTTAAACAATATTTTGAATAAATGTTGTGCCTCTTTTTTTGTTAATGATGCTGTAGGTTCGTCTAATATTAAAACTTTTATATTAGAAGAAGATAATGCTTTTGCCAACCTAACCAATTGTTTCTGGGCAGTATCCAATCTACTAATAGGTGTAGAAGCTTCTACTTTTAAGCCAATTAAGTCAAGATATTTCTTTGCAACTCTATTTATTTCTTCCCAATCAAGGATTCCAGTTTTAACTTTAACAGGCAGTTTATCAATCATAATATTTTCAGCCACACTTGCCTGAGGTAATAAGTTTAATTCTTGTTGAAATGTAATAATACCATTTTTAATGGCTTCATAGGTACTATTTATTTCGTAAGGTTTATTGTTTAAAAATATCTTACCCTCTTTTTCGGGTTTATATACTCCTGATATTATTTTAACAAGCGTACTTTTCCCTGCTCCATTTTCACCAAGTAAAGCATGAATTTCACTGCTTTTAAACTTTATTGAAACATCATCTAACGCTTTAACACCAGGGAAAATTTTACTTATATTTTTTAATTCTAACATTTATAACTTTACCTTTCCTTATTTTTTAATCTGAAAACTAAAAAATTAATTAAATCTATCATGTATAGTAAAGGTAAATGCTTAATTTTAAATAATTAAGCATTTACCTTTTAATTTTTAATGTAGATAGATATATTATTTTTTAGGTGGATTAAAATAATCTGTAGCAAATGTTCTAAGCATTTCATTTAAAATATCTTTTTGATTTTGTTGATAATTATCTACATTGTCTATGTTTGTATAAAAATTTGGTATCTCGACAAAAAAAGCTCCTTTCTTAACCGTATAACCACTTTTAAGTAGCCTTATTGCTTCCATCCCCAGCCATGCTTGAGCTAAAGGAGATTGTGATATATATCCTGTCATATAGCCATCTTTAATTGCCTGTACGTTCTCAGGATCACTATTTGTTCCCACTCCTACAAGTTTTATCCTTTTATCTCCTATTTCAGTTAAATCTTTAATTGCTACTAACGTTGGTACATAACAGGTAGCAATTATTCCATCAATCTCTTTTTCTCTAGCACCTAATAAACTGCCTATTTTTGTTGTAGCGTCTTCCAAAGCATCAATATCAGCAAGTTCGGCTATTATCTTAACACCTGGATACCGTGCAACTACTTCATCGACACCTTCTTTTCTTAATATAGTATCGGGATCAGACAATGCACCAAGAAGACTAACTATATTTCCTTTTCCCCCCATTGCTTTGATTAATTCTTCAGTTGATTTCATTACTGATTTCTTAGTATCCTCATCAATATAAAGTGCAGCATCTGTAGGTAAAGCAACTGGACCAGCTATTGCAACAACTGGAATTCCTTGTTTAGCTAACTCTGCAATAGTTACATTGCAGGCAGTATAATGCCCTGGCCATATAGCAAAACCATTATACCCTTGAGTTTGCATAGCCTCAATTATTGCATTTTCCTCTTCTTGATCAAAATGTTGTGTAGCTCTATATCCGACTTCTATACCTGTCTCATTCATATAATCTTTTGCTATTTGTTCCCATGGCGCAAAATATGGATGTAACACACCAATTAAACCAATTTTGATGTCTTCCTTCTTTACTTCTGCAGCAAATACAGTTGTTGTAGCCAATACTATTGTTGTAGCTAATACTAGTACTAATAAAATTAATGAATATCTTTTCATTTTTTTCTTCTCTCCTTTAATTTCATATTCTTTGACAGTATCTTATTTAAATTAATTTAAAGCAAACCAAACAATAATATTTTATTTATCACCCCCATTTTTTGCTATTTGACTATCAGAAAAACTAAAGTTCTTATTTTACTTTTGTTATATAACATATATATTTTATTAATTCACCCTCACAATTTAAGTTTTACTTTTTAAAATCTTCCACAGCTTTATTGTTATTTAAGAACATTTTTCTGATGTCCTGCATTTATTTTTTCAATATTTCTTATATTTATTAATTATATTAATCTACCTCCCTTAAAAATATTTTTTTCTGCATAAACATTTCTTAATCTATCCATTCCAACTGCAAACAATAATGCCATTCCTAAAAAAGACTGTTCCCAAAAAATATCAACTCGGAACAATACAAGTGCATTTGAAATTAAAGTCATTAATATTCCTCCAAAAATTGTACCAATTACAGAAGTTTTACCCCCTGACATAGATGTCCCCCCTATTACTGAAATAGCAAAAGACATTAAAAGCCAGTTCTGTCCTATTAACGGATGAGCAGTACCAAGTCTAGCAACATAGAGCACACCAGCCAAGCCTGCAAATAAACCAGAAAGCATATGGGCCTTCAAAATAATATTTTTAGTATTTATCCCTGAGAAAATAGCAGCATCTTCGTTACCACCTGTTGCTAATATTTGTCTACCAAAAATAGTATGATTAAACAAAATATCAACTAACAAGGCTATAAATAACATTATAAAAAACATCATTGGTAGTATTCCTAATACCCTACCTGTACCTAAAGATATAAAAACCAAAGGTATTTTTGTAAATGGTGTAGAATGTGTAAGTCCATAATTTATACCGAGGAACACACTATAAGTTCCTAAAGTCACAATGAAAGGGTCAATTCCTGTTCGTGTAATAATTATTCCGTTTATAAAACCGCAGACGATTCCCACTAAAAGTCCAAATAAGACAACAACCCAAATTGGAAATCCTGTAAACTGAAAAAGATAGCCTGCTACTACTGCTGATAATCCACCTATAGCGCCCATAGATAAATTCATTTGACCAATCACTAAAACCATTATTTGTGAAAGAGCTATTAATACCCACAATGAAGAGGACCTTAATATAGAATGAATATTAGTAGCAGACAAAAATTCACCATTTTTAAAGATTACCATAAAAATTGTAAATACTAATACAATCACAATAACCCCAAAACTGCTCTCTAGAAACAAAGAACTAAAATCATATTTCATTAACCTTTTTTTAAAACCCATAATAAATTTCCGACTCCTTTACGTTTTTTTAAAATAATATGTATTAGCAACAAATAGCCTCTCTAATAGCCTGTTCAAAAATCTTAAGTCCCTCCTTTAAAGCTTCTTCAGTTATTACTAAAGGAGGGCATACTTTAATCGTTGCTCCAGAACCTACTGGTGCGAAGAATAATAGACCTTTTTCACTAGAAATTCTTACGATATCATGCGCGAGGTCAGGATCTATCTCCTTGGTTCCATTTTTTGTGAAAACAATTCCCCAAATAAGCCCGACGCCACGCACATGACCGATTACATTAGAATATTTTTCTTTGAGTTTTTCCAAAAATTCTTCACATATTTTGCCTAAATTAGCCGACTTTTCTATCAGATTATTGTTTAAAATATAATTTATACTAGCCAAGGCGGCGGCGGAACAAACGGGGTTCCCGGTATGTGTGCTGGTCATCTTATTAGGCCCGTACAAATTCAGAATTTCCTCTCTACCAATTACAGCTGACAGGGGCATGCCACTTGAAATACCTTTACCACAACACATTAAATCGGGAATAATACCGTAGTGTTCAAATCCAAACAATTTACCAGTTCGACCAAAGCCTGCCTGCACTTCATCAAAGATAAGAACAATATTATATTTGTCACAAAATTCTCTTAACTTTCTAGCAAATCCGGGTGGCATCAATTCAACCCAACCACCTTGGAAAGTTTCAGACATAATTCCAGCTATTTGTATGGGTTCAATATTTTTCTCCCGCAAGTAGAATAAGAACTTATTGAAACACTCCTCATCAGAATATGTTGGATCATTAACATCAGCCCAAGAATATTTAAAGCTGTTTGGATAAGGAACTTGATTGATATCAGGATCTAAATTGACTATCCATTCTTTGTCTTTCGGTGAACCACCAGCCTGTTGAGCGCCTAAAGTTCGTCCATGAAATCCATCATCAAATGTTACAATTTTAATTTTTTCTTTACCACCTATTTTTTTTCCATATGTTCTCGCAAGCTTTATAGCACATTCGGTAGTTTCTGAACCTGTAGTAAGTAAAAAGCATTTATTTAATGGTTCCGGAGTTATCTCTACAAGTTTTTTCACAAGTTTACCTCGGATTTCACTAGGGAAACAATAATTAAATAATAGATCATGTTCTGCTTGTCCAATAATAGCCTTCTGAACCTCAGGGTTACAATGCCCTGCGTTAGCTGCAACTACGCCCGAACTGAAGTCTATCCATTTATTTCCAAATTTGTCATAAACATTAAATCCCTTGGCTTTAGCCCAAACAATAAGAGGTTGACCAGTCATAGAACGTGGTTCATATTTTCGAAGTTCCTCAATAATTTCCAAAGACTCAGAAACCGGTATTTTAGTCACAATTCTTCTATTTTTTGTCTCTATTTTTTTAACATCCTTAGGAATAAAATCAAAACTTTTAGCCATAATAGCTCCTCCTTAAATCAAAATAAATTTAATTTTTAAAAAATTACACTTCTTCAAGTTTTTTTTGGAAATATTATTTACATTTTTGAATAGTATACCTATAAAACTATCAAAGGTGGTAAACTTTTATTTGTTATGCAACCAGCCTCACATGTCTAATAATATTTTAATTAAGGCGATTAAGTTTATCTATCGTCTTAGGTACTTCTATCCTTACAGTTGACGTATAAAGCCCTATGCCAGTAGACTGACATATTTTTACATCACCAACACAACTGAGTAATACGCCAACTTCGTTAATATTAATACCCAATCTTTCCATTAAGAAATCAGCCATATCTTTCGATGCAGTAACTATGGCTTCACCTAAAGTATTTCCCGTAGCCACAGTTGCCCAAGATTCAGGTAGTTCAATAAATGGGCAAGGAATCTGTTTTCCTTTCTTGATTTCAGTTACTTTAATAGTAATATCGGCAGCGCATTCTAGACCCATAGAAAATTCTGAATCGCATTGCCGTGCATGGACGTCCCCAGCTATTAATAAAGCACCAGGTACGAATACTGGAAAATGAATTTTTGCTCCCATTCCCGCAGTAGGTGCATCCATGTTACCTCCGTGAATACCTGAACGTCCAGTTGGTATACTTTGGAGTGGGGTGGTACCAATAGTACCTATCATAGGTTTTATAGGAAACTCAATATTTTCGTTAAAAATTGCGGTATCTTTTGTTATTTTAAAGATTTTAGTATAAGACTGCGTATAATAATCCCTCAAGATACCGTCACCTGGCATTACACAGACAAAGCCTTCATTCTTAACTTCAATATTGAGGATTTCCACTACTATCGTGTCACCAGGTTCTGCTCCCTTGACAAAGATGGGACCCGTACAGGGATTAACATAATCGAGATTAATAAGCTCTTTCAATACATCATTTTCGGTCTTTATTCTACCATTCTGTGCATCTTGAGTTTCAATCACAAATGGTTCGTTAACTTCAACTTCCAAAGCTGGCTCATTTTTTTTATCAAAAAAATAAACAAGTTTGTCCCTTTTTATTCTTTTCATTTCATTTCTCCTTTTTCTTTTAATTATTTTTAATTTATTACAAACATCCTCTTAGGTAAGCTCTCTATTACTTTATCTTTCTGAACACCTTATCGATCTTATCAAGGGTAATTTCAATATCTTTCATTCTGTGCTGTGCAGAGAAGCCATTATGTATAGGAATTGAATTGTTACCATAATCATTAAAATACAGACCTTCATTAAAAGTTTCGAATATAAATTTATAACTCATCTAGTAACTAAATTTACTTACAACTTTTTTTTCAATCGTAAACATGCTCAAGGGCTTCCACTCTAAAATATATACAACAACGAGTACTCATAACTCTTACATAACCTAAGATATTATATTTTTTGAATATATCATCTAAACTACTTCGTTTTTCCCTCCAATCTTTTTTCCCTCGATTTACTACCCCACTAAATTTTACACTAAAGAATCTTTCTCTTTATTACCTGGGGATTAACTATTGCTCTGGGCAATTCTCCTTTTAAAACTGCGAGCACTGCTTTAGCGGTCTTTGTTTTTAACTCAACATAGGACTCCTCTGAGTAAAAAGAGATATGTGGTGTAACAATTAGATTGTTTAATTTTAACAAGGGATTATCCCATTCAGGAGGTTCTTTCTCCATAACATCTAAGGCTGCTCCTGCAATCCATTTCTCCCGAAGAGCCTGGTAAAGGGCTTTTTCGTTAAGAAGAGGTCCCCGGGAAGTATTAATTAAATAGGCTGTTTTTTTCATCGCTTTTAGCTCACTTTCTCCAAATGAATGTCTTGTCTCCTGCGTAAGTGGGGCATGAAGGGATACAAAATCTGAATCAGACAATAACTTAGAAAATTCAACTAACTTTATATCTTCATCAACTTTGGAAATATAAGGGTCATAAGCAATAATTTTAAAACCGAATCTCGAAGCTTTTTGAGCTACCATCCTAGCGATTCTACCCAAGCCAAAAAGACCTAAATTTTTACCCTTAGTTCGAAAAAGAGGTTTAGCTAGCGTGAAATCCCATTTTTTTTCTCTTCTCTTTCTATCCAATAAAGTTATTCCTCGTGCACAGGCCAAGATTAAAGCCATGGTATGAGTGGAGACCTCATCAATACAGTAATCCGGAACATTCGCTATGATAATTCCCCGTTCAGTAGCTGCTTCAACATCAATATTATCCACTCCCACTCCGTAGCGAAGAATAACTTTGCATCTTTTTAATGATTCAATCACTCTTCTGGTTATGGGAGCATACTGATTAAGTATTCCATCAGCATCTTTAGCTGCTTCAATCACTTCATCCTCTGTATTACAGTAAGCTAAAACAAACTCCGGATCAATTTCACTTAATATTTCTTTTTCTATTTCTACAGAAGGATGGTCGCAATCAGTTATTACTACTTTTGCTCTTTTTTTAGACATATATATCCCCCTACTCTTAATTTTAAATAAATTCTAAAAACTTAACCTATTTTTTGTTTTCAGTAAGAATTCTACCTTTGTACTCTTCCTGACCCTGCTCCTCCAGTTAAGCTTTTTACCTCCTCTACTGAAAGCAAAGGTAAATCACCGGGAATAGAATGCATAAGACAAGATGCTGCTACTGCAAATTCGAGAGCTTCTTTATCATTAGTTAAATTATTCAAACCATAAATTAAGCCTGCAGCAAAAGTATCTCCAGCCCCTACTCTATCCACAATATTATGAATTTCATATTTTTTTGAAGCAAGAAATTCTTTCCTATTATTTAGTACTGCCGACCATCCGTTATAGTTGGCCGAATGGCTTTCTCTTAAGGTAATAGCAATTTTTTTGATGGGATACAAGCTAAGGATCTTCTCCGTTAATTCTTTGTATTTGTTGACTTGAAGCTCTCCTGATTCGACATCGATATCCACTTTAACTCCAAGAGCTTTCTGGCAATCTTCTTCATTTGCAATGACGATATCCACATATTTCACTAATTCACCCATGACATCAGGAGCAGATTTCCCGTATTTCCATAATTTTTTTCTAAAGTTAAGATCACTGGATACAGTAATGCCTTTTTCTCTTGCTTTTTTCACTGCTTCTAAGGAAAGCTCTGAAGCTGAAAGAGAAATAGCTGGAGTAATACCGGTAATATGAAACCAAGTTGCTCCATCAAATACCCTGTCCCAGTTAATATCGCCAGGTTTTGCCTCAGCAATAGCGGAATGAGAACGGTCGTAAATAACCTTTGAGGGTCTCTGATTAGCTCCGGCTTCTAAAAAATAAATACCTAGCCTGTCTCCTTTTCTTACAACAAATGTAGTATTTACACCCTGCCTTTTTAGTTCTCCAAGACAAGCATCTCCAATTGAATTATCAGGGATTACAGAAACATAGGCTACATTTAAACCAAATCGAGCTAGTCCTACAGCTACATTTGCCTCCCCTCCTCCAAAGGCAGCTTCAAGAAGAGGGCTCTGGAAAAATCTCTCCCGATTGGGTGATTTCAGTCTTAACATTATCTCACCAAAAGTAATATATTTTTCCATTATTTTCTCCATTATAAAAAATTATTTTTGCAAAAGATGAATGGCAAATCCTGATACTTCTTGAGCTACATAGATTGCCTTAAGTTTGCCATCCTTCTCTTTAGCAGTTTCAGGAAGAACTGAAATATTCTTCTTTTTTAAATAGGCTATTGCCCTATGAATATCGTTAGTAGCTATAGCAATATGTCCATGTTTCCCTAAATACTGGCTTTTAATAACTTCAAAACATGAACTAGTAAAAATAGAACTTGCTCCCTCTTTTACGGGTAGATAAAAAAGCCGTGAAAGTAGGTTTGCAGAATTAAGAGCTTTGTCTTTACTTTCCTCATTTATCCCCAAATGGGCGAACTCAAAACCGAGCATAGTAGAAATTGCTTCCTTAGTAAGTCTGGTAATCTCAGCAAAATTTCCCGAAGAGATGAGTTCAAACTTTACCATCCAACTACCACCACAAGCATGTACTTTATTACAAGATAGATAGGAACATAAATTATTCTGGTTAATCCCTCCAGTGGGAATAAATTTTATCCCGGTAAAAGGTGCAGACATAGATTTAAGAAGTGATAATCCTCCTGATGCTTCGGCGGGAAAAAACTTTACCACTTCAATTCCTCTTTCCAGGGCCATCTCAATCTGGGTTGGATTATTAATTCCCGGTGTTACTGGAATATTATTTTCTAAACAATAATCTACTACTTTTGGGTTGAAACCTGGGGATACAATAAATTTAGCCCCGGCAGAAACTGCCTTTTTTGCCTGTTCAACTGTCAATACGGTTCCTGCTCCAACTAAAAGATTGGGAAGTTCTTTGGTCAGGATTTTAATTGACTCTTCTGCCGCAGAAGTTCTGAAGGTAATTTCGGCAACAGGGAGATCACCATCGAGAAGTGCTCTTCCTAGAGGAAGGGCGTCTTCAGCTTTTTTGATTTTAACTACTGGTATAATTCCTAGCCCACCGATTCTTTCAAGAATTTTATTCATTTAAACAATCTCCTTTTTAAAAACATACTATGTGTTACTATAATTAGATCACCAAGATTAGGCATAATGAACTTATGTTTTATATTGGTCATATATTAATTCTTCTTCTATTCATATCATAACCAAAATTTTTTTCTTGCTTTTCAATTATTCCTTTCTACCATTTACCATTATATCCTAATCTTTTAGATATTTTTTTACTTGTCTCCAGAAGAGCTTCATTTAGATTATTTTGTATATTTTTATTTATCCTAAAAATAGGGCTTGAAATACTAATAGCAGCTATAACTTTTCCTTGATAATTCCTGATAGGAGCAGCTATACAACGAACATCTTTCTCGTTTTCTTCTCTATCTAAGGCAAAACCCTGCTCTCTTACTTTACTAAGTTCTTTTTCTAATTCCCTTTTATCAGTGATGGTATTCTCGGTAAGGCGAGGAAGCTCTTTTTCCCCTAATATTTTCTTTCTTTCTTCCGCTGAAAGATAGGTTAATAGCACCTTCCCTAAAGCAGTACAGTGAAGGGGGGCTCTTTTACCCACGTAAGAGATCATCCTTATAGTTTGAGAAGACTCCTCTTTAGCTAAGTAAAGAACTTCTCCTTCTTCCAAAACTCCTAAATGAACAATTTCGTTGCACTGTTTTACTAATTCTTTCAAATAAGGAGCAGCTTCTCTTACCAGGTCCATTTGGTGAAGTTTGGCCATACCTAATTCTAATAACTTCAAACCTAGCTGGTATCTTTGAGTATTGGGGTCTTGCTCTACATAACCCCAGTGTTTTAAGGTATCTAATATACGGTGAGTGGTGCTGGGATAGAACCCTAATTTTTCACTGATCTCAGTCATATTCATAGAGGAACCTTTTTGAAGTAGGAGCTCAAGAACGGAGAGAGATTTATCCAGAACTTTTATGGGGTAATTAGGTTTTGCCTTTTTCATCTTGTTTTCCTTACTACTTTTCTACATTATAGAAATAGTTTCTATTTTCATGTTATTTATATTATACAAGATGAATTTTAGTTTTGTCAACTTTTTTTCTTAACTTGTCATTTAAAAATCAAAACCGGACTGTTTTTTA
>DMCY01000033.1:8817-21625 GCA_003451675.1 Candidatus Atribacteria bacterium | reverse complement strand
AAGCTATGGTTAGTCAAATGGCTTGAAATTTACTGGAAAAAGCGATATTGGAATAGTGTTAGTAATTCTTATCAGTGGAAAAATCTTGGGCATGCTATCACAATATTTAAGGAAACTCCTGAAAGTCCCTGGAAATGTTTTTCTAACCAGCAGTTTTTAGGGATGACAAATGGCTACCAAGGTATTGGTGAGATTGTCTCAAAGTTCTGTCCTAAAGATGACAATCACGAGCTTATCAAGGTAGTAGCAAGACACCCTATAACAGGTGATTTGTTGTGGGTAATAGATAAAAATCATGGTGGAGATGAATTATTGTTAACAATCGAACAACTTAAACATAGAAAGGAGATAGCATAATGGAAGAAATATTACAGGCAATTTCAACCGTGGGCTTCCCGATAGCAGTTGCAGTTTACTTGTTAGTGAGGATTGAACCTAAATTATTTGCAATGACAGTGTGTATTGAGAAATTAGCATCTATCGTAGAAGAGGACAGCAAAAATACTAAAGAGCTTGATAAAACCTTGCAAAGTTTTACGCTGGGAATAAACGATTTAAAGAATGAAATTAGAAATATTAACAATAAGAGGCCTAATTAATGGAAGAGGAACGGACAGAAGTTATCATTTTGATAGAAGCTATAAAAGAAGCCATAAAACACAATCCTAATAGAACTTCCTGGCAGGGGAAAATTATGATGAATAGTCAGGAGTATTACTGGCGTATTACCAGAAAATCCTTACATTTTTTGGTAGGAGAAATGAAATGAATATTAGTCAATATCAGTGGACAATCAAAACATTAAGGCAAAGTTATAAAGTTAAGAAAATTAGTAATTTTCCAGCCTCCGCAATGACTGCCCAGGCAATACTGGAATCATCTTATGGGCAGAGAACGCCACGAGATATACATTCTAATAAAGATTCTTTCAATTTATTTGGCATTAAAGGAATGGGGGAAAATGGATGTGTGGAATGCTGGACACGGGAATGGGATGCAAAAGCAAAAGAATATGTTTTAGTAAAAGCACACTTCAGGGCTTACTTTAATTATGAAGGTAGTTTTAATGATTATGTCAAATTAATTTCTTCTACTCCAAGATATAAAGAAGCACTAAACTATCTTGATAGTCCAAAGCAATTTGTTTATGAATTATGGAAGGCAGGCTGGGCAACAGACTGGTCTTATCTTGAAAAAGTTTATAAGTTGATTGACCAAGTAAATCGGATACCCGCTGTTCTGGTGAAGTGAATTTGACATTCAAAATAATGTTTTGTAAAATAGAAAGAAAAAAGGGGGGGGAAAATGAGTAATCTACAATGTCCTTATTGCAAGTCAAAAAATATCATAAAAAAAGGATTTAAAAAAGGAGCGTATGGAGAAAAGCAGAGATATAAATGTAAAGAATGTAATCGTCATTTTATTAATACACCAAGCGAAGAATATCCACTGTTCTTTGATAAGAAAACACCTGAAAAAGTAAACTGGCGAGATTGGCTGGATAATCTAATTGAGCATAAAGATTTACACCAAAAAACTTCTGTTTCGCAAGATGAAGCTACTATAGAACTTCCAGTTAAAAAGAATATTATTGTATTTTCTGGGGACTGGCATCTTGGAAGTTTGTCAGTCTCATATCAGGAATTTCAGAAAAATATTGAAATGATATTAAATACTCCTGATGTCTACATGGTAACAGTAGGAGACCTGATTAATGATTTTAAAAGTTTTTATTCCTTACAACCAGTCTTATCACAAATCGCCTCACCGAAAGAACAATTAGTTATTTTAAAATCTATTTGTCAGGAATTTGTAAATAGCAAGAAGTGGCTGGCCAGTTGTTGGGGTAACCATGACAATGAGTTCGATGAAAAAATATTTGGGCAATCTCCAGTGAAGGAATTATTAGGCGAACATTTTGTATTCTTTAATGGTAAGGGTAGGCTAAATATTATAATCGGAGACCAGAAATATATCATTGAATTATCACATTCCTATAGGGGGCATTCAATCTACAATCCTACTCACGGACAAAATCGTCAATTAAAGTGGTATTCTCCAGATGCTGATATTATAGTAGGGGGGCATTATCATACTCCCGCTATACAATGGTTTTATGCTTATGGACAGCGGAAGTGTCTAATTCAAGTGGGTAGCTTTCAACAAGATGATGGATATAGTAAGCGTTGGTTTGAGCCAGGGGTAATCGGTGTGCCCGCAGCAGTGTTATGTGCTAACAGGCATGAAATTTCGGTCTACCCGAGTTTGGAGGAATTTTTGGAAAAATGAATATACTGTTTCATTATTTTATATAGTTTCAGAGATTGCTGAAACTAAAAAGGAGGTAAAAATGATAAATGATAATTTAGAAGTGATTGATTTTGAAAGAAAGGGTAATTTGGTTAGATTGTATCTTGGGGAAAACGGCGAACAGTGGGGCGATGATTGGAATGATGCGCCTTACCAAAGTAATGCTGGTAAGGTCTATGACAAATTTGTTCAACATTATTTTGATATTGTATTTCCATTTGATTGCGATATAATAGAAACAGAAAGTTTTAATGTTAGCAAACAAAACATGATGAATCGAGAGGTTGCGGCCTTCAAGATTGTAAAAGAAGGGGAATTAAAAGCATTAATATTTTTTGGGGATAAACTGAAAGACATAACTCAAATACCAGAAATTAGAAAAGCAGTAGTGATTTACCAAAATTATCCAAGATTGTAAAGTATTAGAATTAATAAGATGTCAGTGATTATATGGCTTTGTGCTATATAATAGGGTAGCCAGAGAGGCTGATACGGTAGGGGTGGGCAAGGCCGTAAAGAACTTGAAATATAAAAAATTGTATTGTCAAAAAGGAGGCAAAAATGGACACAAAAGCTGGACACCCAGAATTCTATAAATTATTAGAAAGAATGGGCGAAATACATTCCTCTAAAAATAGAGATTACAACCCTGGTAATGACCCTTTAGCTAATTTTAGAATGAGTGAAAGTATGGGTATACCTGCCTGGAAAGGTTGTTTAGTAAGAATGGGGGATAAGTTTTCCCGTTTATGTTCTTTCGCTAAAAAAGAAAAGTATGAAGTTAGGGATGAAAGCGTAGAAGACACCCTAATTGATTTAGCGGTCTATTCTTTACTTTGCGTTATTCTATATCGGGAACAGCTAAAATAATAGACGATTGACTAAAATATTAAATTGACTACAATTGTAGTAGGAATGGACTACGCATAATTTCTAAACATTTATCGATAAGTGTATATAATTTATCCGACAGATTTAAAATTTAATGTTAAATAATCAGTGAACTATAGTAATCAGGTGAACATTGATATACACCAAAGTTAACAATTTTGCTAACTATGGTGTATTAGAAAATGATATAATAATTGGAGATACTCCAATTAAGTGTGAACCATATATTAGGTTAAATCTAATATTCTGAAGTATTTCTGAAGAATGCGAAAAAACACACTGAACGGAAAGGAGGTGTAAATATGACAGCTGTAAAAAAGATAATTGAAGCAATTACTATATTGGTATCACTTGTGAAAGTGCTTGTTGAGGTTTTTGAAGTTCCAGGATATGGTCCTGAAAAGAAGCAAGCAGTATTAGATGCTCTATCATTTATTTTTGACCTTATCGAAGAACACTGGTTCAAATTCCCATTTAGTAAAGAATTGTTCCTAAATGTTGCCGGTGGATTGATAGAGATATTTGTTGGTTTTTTCAACAAAGTGGATATTTTTGTTCATTTGGACAAAGCCAAAGAGTAATAAGATGGTATGAGAAAACTTTTGTAGAACCATTTTGGACAAAGATATTCAAAACTATTGGTTTATATGATGAAGATTATCACACTAAATACAAGCAATATATAGACCAAAAACGATACAAAAAATATTTAGAGTCAGTTAGATTGGATATGTTTACAAAATTGATTGATTTAAGAAGGGAATTAGATATTGAAAAGAAATTGAAGGAGCAATTTCCAGAACCTGAGTATAAAATTTTCATGTAAGAATTCTCCCCGGCTACTGGAAGCCGTCAATATCCAGTTTTCTACCTCCTAAGGCAGGGGATTTTTCCCATTACGGGTTTTGCCCCTGCCCCTCCCCTCAAAAAAATATTTTTCAAGTTGAGAAAAAAAAGTATTGACAAATAGAAAAAAAGGTTTATACTGATAATAGCATTAGTAGAAAAAAATAATCAGAAGGGAGGTAAAAGCCATGAGAACCATGAATAATGAGGATTTCAAGTGTGTTAAGATTACTAAGCAATCTTGGAAAAAGATTAAGCGGTATGCTCTGGAGCAAGAAAAAACTATGCTTCAGGTGATTGATGAAGTTGCGGATCAGTTAGAAAAAACTTTAAAAGAATAGGGGGTAAAAATGTTAAAGGTAAGTTACTTTACTATTGTGTCAGTGATATTACTCTATATTTTGTTTCCCAGATGGAAAGTATTTGAGACAATATTTTTTATAGTAGAAAAAATATTCTTTATGGGGGGTAGCAAACAAAGATGGTAGACGAGGTGAAAGAAATCACAAAACCAGAAGATTGTCCGAAATGGGATACTTGTTCTGCGCCTATTTGTCCCTTAGGAGACAACAAACAAAAATATATTTGGTATCCCGATGAAGAAATTTGTTCTCAACATAAACCACAATTTGTAAAGACCCAGAAGAAGATTGTCAAGAAAACAAAAGATATAAATAAATATTTTACTTTTGATATGCTCAACAGAGACATGGTTGTTACGGGAGGTATGGTAGGTCTCGACCCCGATAAAGAAGAGAAAAATCAATTGATGAGGTGGCTAAAAATTCATCCGATTCTTTCGACACAAACAAAAATTTCACGGGCTAATCGAATGAAAAAAAACATGCAAACTTGTGGGGAAATTTCAAAAAAAAGTTCAAACTAACGGGACAATTTGAAGGTCAAAAAAAATTAAGGGATAAATGTATTAATAAGAGTAAATTCAGTCAAAAAATACTAAGAAAGGAGGTAAAATCAAATGGTAAAAATCAATGTAGACCCGGTGGATACAGAGGATAAATATTGTGTAGATTGCAAATGGTATGAACCTCAGTGGGGACAATGTTGGCAAGACCCTAAAAATCCAACACCTGTAGATTGGTTTGACACTTGTGATGATTGGGAAGAATTAATATGAAAGAATTAAAAGGAGAAAAATAATGATAACTCAAAAAAATGGAAAAAAGATAAAGATTCATCCTGCTTATAAGGATAGTTCTGGAGAAAAAGTTCCTTCGGTAACAATGATACTAAATATTCTGGCAAAGCCAGCCTTAATTCACTGGGCTTGGGATTTAGGGACAAAGGGTATTGACTACCGTAAAAGCCGGGACGATAAGGCTGATATTGGCACATTAGCACATGATTTTATTATGTGCCACCTGAAGGGGGTAGAGTGTGATACTTCTCTTTATACCAAAGAGCAAATCGATATAGCAGAAACTTGCTTCTTGAAATACTTAGATTGGGAGAAGTGGCATGAAATAAAACCTGTCTTATTGGAGACCCCTCTGGTAAGCGAAAAATATCACTATGGAGGAACTCCAGATAATTATTGTATGCTGGATGGAGTATATACTTTAGTAGATTACAAGACTGGTAAAAGTATTTACGAAGAATATTTTTATCAGCTGGGAGGATATAATAATTTGCTAATTGAAAACAATCAATTCCCAGAAAGATTTATAGTTCTCCGGATAGGGAGAGACGAAACTGAAGGATTTGAGGTTAAGGAATTAACTGACCTTAAAAGAGAAACGGAAATATTTATTAAGTTAGCGGAAGTTTATAATTTAATTAAAAATAAAAATGGAGGAAAATAAAATGGTAAATGAAGTAAATAGTTTAAGTATTATTGAGCAGACCGATATGGCCGCATTTAAAAACACAATGCAAAAGATTGGTCAATTTCAGAAATTAGTTAAGGAAAATTTACAGGATGGGAAAGATTATGGCACTATTCCTGGCACTTCTAAGCCTACTCTGTTTAAGCCTGGAGCAGAAAAAATTTTAATGCTAATGGGATTGCAATCTACTTATGAAATTATAGATTCCACCAGAGATTGGAAAGAAGGATTTTTTCAATATCAGGTAAGATGCACACTTAAAAAAGGAGATTTTACTATTACTCAAGGGTTAGGGTCATGCAATTCCAAAGAGAAAAAATTTATTAATCAATCTGGATTTAACATTGATAATACTATATTGAAAATGGCAAAGAAAAGAAGTCAGGTTGATGCTGCCCTAACTGTAGCAAGTCTCAGCGAAATATTTACACAAGACATTGAAGATACAGGAATTATTGAAGAGGATGATAGTAATAAAAATAATTTACCTAAAAAAGAGAATGAAATAACAGATAAACAAAAAACATTAATAACTAATAATATCTTAAATAGTCATCTCCTAACAGAGTATGAGAAATTGAGACTTGGTAAAAAACTGGAAACAGCAACTAAATCAGATGCCAGCGAAATTATAAGCTGGTGGTTAGGTGATAAAGAGAAAAATATAGAAGGGGAAAGAGCAAAGAGAGAAGCCAGGGGAACTGACAAAAAAAGAGCTCAGGCTGTGGAAAAGGAGGAAGGTGCGTAGAGAATTTAGTTTAGAAGCAAGATGGGGCAAGGGAAAGCTTGCCTCATCTTGAACTTTTGCGGAGAGAATTGATGAAAATAGGTTTATTTGATTTGAATTCAAAATATCATAATTTAGCCCTGATGAAACTATCATCATACCATAAACAAAAAGGTGATTTGGTGGAATTTTATAATCCATTATGGTATAAAACCTATGATCGGATTTATGTCTCAAAAATATTTACCAAAAAAACTATTAATGATTGTTATTTACGGCCAGATATGATTATGGGAGGGTCAGGAATAGATTTGACAATTAAATTATCTGATGAAATAGAACATACAATACCTGATTATTCTCTTTACAACCTTGATTATTCTTTAGGATTTACCACTCGTGGCTGTATTAATAATTGCCCTTTTTGTATAGTGCCTAAAAAAGAAGGAAAAATCAAGGAACATGCAGAAGTGAAAGAATTTAAAAATCCTAAATCAGATATTGTAATTTTGCTCGATAATAACTTCCTTGCATTACCAAGTCATATTGAAAAGTTAAAACATTATATCAGCAAGGGTTGGATTATGGATTTTAATCAAGGATTAGATTTAAGATTAATCAACGATGAAAATGCGAATTTGTTATCAAAAATAAAATATTATAAACAAATTCGTTTTGCTTGGGATTTAATGAAAAATGAAAAAAATATTAAGGAGGGATTAGAAATTGTAATAAAATATATTAAGCCGTATAAAATAATGGTATATATATTGTGTGGATTTAATACTACATTTGAAGAAGATTTTTATAGATTTACAGAATTAAGGAGATATGGTGTAGAACCATTTGTAATGATTTATAACAACCAAAAGAAAAATCAGAAATTAAGAAATTTTGCAAAATGGGTTAATAGAAGATATTATAAAGTTTGTGAATGGAAGGAATATGAAAAAGGGGAGGAGAAACCAAATGGAATGGAAAATCTATGTCAATGGGAAACTTTGCCCTATTATAAACAAGGGTAAGGCAGAGAAAGAAGAAAATACTTGCAATCTTTGTAAGAAGGAACTCCAGAAGCAATTAAAAAATAAGAGGAAGGAGGTAGATGATGATTATTAGATTTGATATTCAACCGAAA
Source organism: Candidatus Atribacteria bacterium (assembly GCA_003451675.1). The sequence continues at coordinate 13,866 of DMCY01000033.1, read as the reverse complement.
TCTTTTGCAGAATATTGCGATGTGATGGATATGATAGGAGATTTTTTAGATACGAATAATATAGAACATAAAAAATATGAACTGCAAATAAATCATAAAGGAGAAAAAATAATGGCTGATATATTTATTATTGCCGAAGAAATTAAAAAGAACATTGAAGAAAGTTATGAATCGCAATCACCTCAGGATGCTTTCAAGTTTGCCGAAGGATTTATTACCGCACTTAAGAGATATGCGGTAATTAATTTTAAAGACTTTACGGAATTGAATAATTATAATCACAATTTGCTCGCAAAGTATATTACAAAAAGGGAGGAATGAAATGAAGAAAAAAGAAATAGAATTTGAATTAAAGGGTAAAGCAAGATTTTATGCAACAGATATTGTCGATGCATTTAGAAAATTGGCAGAACATTTTTCAAATTTAGCCAGATATTGTGAAGATAAAAAAGCTGGAATAGGAATTTTAGGACCTGGGACAGATATTTCGATTGAACCAGTAAAAAATAAGGAGAAATAAAATGATAAGTAACCTAAAACATCTACAAAAGATAACTGAAAATTATAAGAATTGGGCAGGAAATTTGTGGCGTGAAGGTCGTGATATGAATGCCGAAACTTGTTTGGTATTAGATTTTATGCTTACCACTTTAACAATTCTAACCAATTTTGACAAAGAACAGAAGAAGATTAAAAAATATATGGAGGAATTACTTAAGGAGGCAAAGAATGATAATTAAGTATTACATCCAACCGAAAACTGATGATCAATATCGTGATATTATTGATTATTTTTCTGACTTCCTGGAAGCCTGGGGGATAGACAACTGGAAATGTGAAGTAGAGGATGAGCCCGAACCACCTGGGGAGGGGGAAAATAAATGAAAGGTATTTATTTGCAAAAAATAGAACAAGTTTATCCAGGCTTTTATGATATAAAATTACACCAACGCAGAAGGGGAGGCTATAGAATAACTGCACTTGGAAGGGATAAGGGTTTTACTTGTGTAATAGGAGCATGGGGAATAACCATTGATAGGGCAGTGGATAAATTTGTAGATAAAATAAAAAGGATAGAGGAAGGAGATAAAACATGGCTTCAATCATAAAAGGTTTAGCATCAAAGGAAAAAAATTCCATAATGATTATACTGACGGAGGATGACCCTAATGTTGGAAACTTCATTAGGGAATTAAAGAATGGGGAAATATATTATCTGGAATTACATGGAACAGAAAATACAGACAAGCAAATGTCCACACATGTAACAGTTTATGAAGTGTGAAGGAAAATATGGAGGAATTATTTAAGGAGGTAAACAATGATAATTAAATACTATATTCAACCCAAAACAGAAGAGCAATATAGAGATGTAATTGATTACTTCTCGGAATTTCTGGAGACTTTCGGGGTTGATAACTGGAAGTGTGAAGTAGAGGATGAACCTGATCCACAGGAAAAACAAATGAATAATAATAATGAAATGGAGGAAATTAAAATAAAAATTGTTAGACCAATAGAAATTGAATGGGAATGTCCAGAATGTCATAAAATCAATCATGATTTCTTTTGTAATGCTCCAGAGACAACAAGATTGCAATGCGATTATTGCGGGAATTCTTTTATAGGGAGTAGATAGGAAGGGTAGTATGATTTTAACCGATATTAGAAAAGTAATTGACCGAAAATTTGAAACTGAAAACATTATGGATGCTATGAGATATTCACAAGGCTACATCGACGGAGTAAAGCACGCTCCACGCTATGGTATTTTAGGTAGTGCGGACTGGCATAGTTTAAATGATTATATCGTGGAGAAGTGTAAAGAAAAGTTGGCCTTGACAATTGAAAGATAATGTGGTATATGTTTAATAGTGGGGGGGGAAAAGTGGTAAATATAATGAATAAAAGAAATAAAATTATAGGAAAAGGAACGCTAATCAACCACTTTTGCTTGCTCTATCACTGGGGCAAGTTCCCCACTTGGTTAGCGTTTTTCTTTTCCTATTTTTATATCAAGTTGATCAAGAGAGGTAATTAGAAAATGAATAACCTTGAAGATTTAAAGGGGATGCAAAAAGCTTTAGAAAACATATTAACAAAGGTAGACTATGCCCAGGATAAAGAACATAAATACATAAAATCTATATTGCAGATTTACTATATCCAGATGGGAGAAGTAATCGAGGAGTTAGAAGATCTGAAAGAAAAAATAGAAGGGAATCCTTATGAAAAAAAATAAGGGATGGGTTCGATTATGGAGAGAGCAATTTAATAGTTGGATTTCAGAAAGAAAGCCCTGGTGTGATGGTTATGCCTGGAGTTATTTGTATTCACAGGCTAACAGTAAAGATGGGGTAGCAAATTTTAGAAATGAATACATACCAGTTAAAAGGGGTCAACTTATTACCTCAAAACTAAAATTATGTAAATTATTTGGTTGGAATAAAAAACGCACAAATTCTTTCCTAACTGCTCTAAAAGGAGACAATATGATTACCTATAGAAGTACCAACAGATTTTTGCTTATAACCATTGTAAATTACGAGTTATATCAATCCAATACCGAAAAAAGTGCCAACAGAAGTGCCAACAGAAGTGCCAACAGAGAGCCAACAGAGAGCCAACAGAGAGCCATAAACAAGAATTTATATAAGAAAGAAGAAAAAGAAGAATTTTTTATACCGGTAAAAGAAGAAGAAAAAAAAGAAGAAGAAATGCCGAACTTCGGTCATGGTATTAATACTGATCTTAGTGCTATGTATAGATGGGAAAAAGAAAGGGGAAAAATATGACAAACATGATACCTAAAAATATAGAAGTGGAAAGAGCTATTCTGGGAGCTATGCTGAATGATCCAGAAGACGCACACATTGGAATTGAGCACCTTGCGGTAAAAGATTTTTATATTACAAAGCACCAGATTATATTTAGTGGTATGAGAGCACTTATTAAAGAAGAAAAGAATATTGATCTTGTTAACATTCAATATATTCTAACCAAAAAGAAAAAACTTAACGAGGTGGAAGTATCTTATATTACTGATTTGATGAATACGGTTCCGGTAACTTATAAAGCGATAGATTATTGTAACATCTTGAAGCAAACAACTTATCAGAGGGAAGTATATATTCTTCTGGAGCAATATAAAGAGGGTAAGATTGAATTTCAGGATCTGACGGCAAAGATACTTGATTATCCACCATTAGAAAAAAAAGCAGATGAGCAAACTTTAAAAGAATTGTTTCTGGCTACATTAAAGAGATCCAGTGAAGGGGTTGCCTATAAATTTAACTTGGAGGAACTTAATTATTACCTTGGTGGTGTTGATTATGGCGAAACAATTGTAATAGGTGGATATACTTCCCAAGGGAAAACTATGCTGGCCTTACAATTAGCTATTGATTTTGCTGAACAGGGACTGAATATTTTATATTGTAGTTCTGAGATGACACCACTGGAGACTGCCAGGAGAATATTATCGAATAGGACTGATGCTAATATTATGGAATTTCGGAGAGGAAATATAGATAAAGAAACAGAAGATAAAATTAGACAGGCCAGTATTGCCTTAGGAGATGTTTGGAAAATTAATATTAGGACGGTTTTATATACCTCTGATATTAATTTTTTAATTAAAAAATATAATCCTGATATTATTTTTGTTGATCATCTACAGAATATGGACACACGGGAAAGGGGTTTGAGTGATTACCAGAGGGTAACAAATAATATGAAAGATTTACAGGCGATGGCCTTAGAAAATAGGAAGGTGGTTTTTGTTTTAAGTCAATTGAAACGCAGGAAAGAAGATGATAAGCTTGCTGCTCCTAAATTAAGTGATTTAAGAGATAGTGGAGCTATAGAGGAAAAATCCAACATGGTTATATTTGTCTATTGGAAAAAACGATTACAGGAAGAGGTTAATCCCAGAAAGGGTGGAGAACCTCCTGAAGAGATAGAGATAATTGTATCAAAAAACAGGGATGGGGTTATTGGAAGATGTAAACTGGATTTTTATCCTGAATATTGTAGGATTGAAAATTCTTCAGATTATAAGAAAGAAAGGGAAAAAGAATGTCAAAACAATATAAACCAATACCAAATGAAACTTCAATAAAGAAACAAATCAAGGACTATCTTTCCTATCTTGGTTGGTATAGTTTCCCTCTTATGCAGGGATTGGGTAGCCAGAAAGGGTTACCTGATAGAATAGCTATCAAGGATAGCAGGGTATTGTTTTTAGAGATAAAAACATTAAAAGGTAAGCAATCCGAAGGGCAGATAGAATTTGAGAAGATTATAAAATCTTATGGTGGGGAATATTATGTGGTCCGGAGTATAGAAGATGTTGACAAAATTATACAGAAAAAGGTATGATGAAAAAGATATAGAATATTTGATGACCTTCTGGGGTGAAAGGTCTTTATCCGATATTGCCAGAGCACTAAATAGAACTACCAGCGGGATTCAATCCAAAGCAAAGAAGCTAAAATTGGGTGGTATTCAAAACGCTGGCGAATATTTTACTGCTCATCAGGTGGGTTGTATTCTGGGAAAACAAGCTGCAACGATAGTTAGATGGGTAAAATACCGGGGACTGAAGGGAAAATATAAACTAATGTTCACTGGTAAGAAAAAAGGAGCCTGGAGAATAAAGCATGATGACCTTCTGAAATGGTTAGAACAGAATCAGGCATGCTATGACGCCAGAAAGATTATACCCTATAGTCTGGGGATAGAACCGCAGTGGTTGAAAGAAAAAAGACTACAGGATATAACCCGGTGGGGAAATAATTATACCAGGTGGACAGAAGAAGAGGAAAAAGTATTATTAGATTTGTATCACAGCGGGGAAACTATTGATGAGCTTGCCAAGAGATTTGGAAGGACACGAAAGGCGATAGATAGGAAGTTGAATAGAATAATACATATAAGGATGGGTAAAAATGTATAAAAGCACAGCAAAGTTTAAAAAACTACAGAGCCAAATAGCAAGGGAACAGGCGAATAGGAAGCCGATAGAGAAGCCGAAGGATGAGCCAGAGG
>DMCY01000033.1:434-8687 GCA_003451675.1 Candidatus Atribacteria bacterium | reverse complement strand
CGAAGCCGAAGGATGAGCCAGAGCCCATAGTGGAGCAGGAAGTAAAACAAGAGATAGTAGAAGTAACAAAACCTAAAAGTTTTGTAGGGAAAAAAAATAAGCATGATATTATGGTGCAGAATGTTACTGTTCAGAGTCCAATATTAACACAAGAATTGTGGGATAAAATTATAGAAGTAACAGAAGAAGAAGGTTTTATGTCGATTATTTGCGCAGAGGTAAATGTTCCAAGAAGCACAATAGAAACCTGGTTAAACCAATTTCCGCAATTTCGGGATGCCTTCTTGTATGCCAGAGCCCGCCTCACTAAACGCTATAAGAGAGAAATGCTAAAAGCCAGTAAACAAAAGAAGACCGAAGACTGGCGAGTATACAAATATCTCTTAGGATGCTTAGACGAGGATTTTTCCGAGCTTAAATGGACAAGACGCAATGAAACTCAGCAGGGACAAACATTTGTTTTCGTCTTTGACCAGAAAAAAGTAGAAGAGGTAGAAATAGAAGCCCAGGAGATTATCGAAGATATACCTGGAGAAGAACAGCAGACAATATTACCGCTGTTAAAAAAGGGCGGGACTAAAAAATAGCCTGGATTTTTCGATGGTCTTTGCGGGAGTTTTCCCTCTTAGGACAGAAATTATCAGAATTTGATTATAGTCAGAATTTTAGCGAGGATGGATTATCCCCCTACTGGATTTTATCGCTACTCTCTATCATCTCACCAGAAGCCCGTAGAGGCGATTTTATGCTTCAATTAATATAATACCATTAATTTTAGTAGATTTTTCAATTATGACAGTATTATCCCTCTAAAATCAGATTTCTCATTTTTTCACTAATAATTATACCACCTGGAGATAAAAATAGCAATAAAAAAGAGGGAGTAATTAGCTCCCTCTCTTTAAAATTACATTACAGCATTTTATTCACCTCTTTAAAAAATTTTTAATTTCTTTTACTGCCTTTTCATTTATTTTATTTATCATATTTTTTTCATTTATTAATCCTTCCCTTGCAAAGCTAAATAATTTATTTTTATTTTTACAAAGAATAACATGGTCCAATAGTTCAATCCCTAAAATTTTTCCTGCTTTTATTAATCTTAGAGTGATAGAAAGGTCATCTTCCGACGGTTCACATTCATTTGAGGTATGATTATGGCAAATAAGAATACTTTTTACTCCCTTCATTACCGCTAATCTAAAAGTTTCTCGTGGTTCTGCAAAAGCGGCGTCAATAGTGCCCAGAGATACCAGGTCAATGTATTGGATAGCGTTTCTATTATCTACTCCGATAACAAAAAAATGTTCTTTATCCTGGTCTATTTTATCCTCTATTTCGATTATTCCATTAATTACCTTGGCTAAATCTTCTGGAATATTTATTTTTTGTGCTTTAGATTGCATTAGCATATTGCTTTACCTCCTTTTTTCCCACCCGCCCACCGCTTAGATTTTATTTAACTTTTATTTTATTAATGTCATTACTTTCTGTTTCCATTCTAATTAACATTAAGTTAGAAACATCCTCTCTACTCAGGTTATATTGTAATAATTTAGCTGGTAACATTGCAAACTGTATTCCATACTTTTCTGAGTCATTCAAACTTTCATAAATATTTTTTAATTCTTCTTTAGTTTTCATGATATTTGACCTCTATCATTACTTTCCCACAAATAGGGCAGAATGGCGTTCCATTGTCATCTAATATTATATTTTTGGTAGTTTTTGCCTCCCAGCCACATGTTCCATTAGGGCATTTATATTTTATACCCCTTTGTTTCATATCTTGGTAGTCTTTTTGAGTAATCATTTTATTTTACCTCCATTATTTTTTTTACTATTCCATTAATTCATGACAATTTTCTTCATAATCGTGCCAGTCAATTCCTAACTCCATTAGTAGAAGCTGGATCTCTTGCATCGTATTGAGCAATAAGGTTTGTTCTTCTACTGGATTGAGATCTTGATGGTATACTGCCCGGCATCTCGCAAGATTTCGAATAGCTTTCTCGCAATCTTTTGTTAGTTTCATCTTAAATTACCTCCATTTCTATTTCTTTTAAAAATTTTTTGAGTGTCTGGATGTTTGGAGTAGCAATGTAATATAAACTCCATATTCCATCTTCTCTTGTTGTCTCATGATTAGCTGTTTCAATTACTAATCCAAATTTTTTCGCAAGCTCCGGGAATAGATCTTCCTCAAGATAGCCTTTATCCCACCTGCCATGTATAGGATTTGTGAGAATATCTACTCCATATAATTCATGACTTTTTGTATAGTTTGCTCGTTTGATTGTAGTATCCATGATTTTATCCTCCATTTATTTTATTTTTCTTTTTTTCTACTATCAGGATACACCCTGCAAAAGTATTTGTCAAGCTTTTTTTTGCTCATTTGGAAAAAATATTTTTTAGCCTGAAAGCCTTGCAGGATAATGGTTTCGTGATATTCAGGGTAATTTAGAGAAAAAATATTTGAGAAAAAAGAATATTTTTTAGTCCGGGAATGCTGCATCTGGCATCCTGCTGGAAGCCTGGCATCCTGGAGCTGGTAATAGTTCCTATAATATTTATTATGTTAAGTAATTGAGCTATTGTTATATGGTTTATTATGAAGTAGTTTAGTTGTTGCTGTGGTAATGTTTGTTTGGGTATTGAGTGCATACAGATTATTGAGCCTGGCATCCTGGAGGTTGGAGCTGGGAAAGTAGGAGAAAAAAAATCAGATGGGGGGGGTAGGGGGGTAGGGGGGAGAGGGAGGGTGGTATGGAATTACCATAGAAACCCCTTTGCCAGTTTACCCTTAACACGGAGCTTGACATTTCTTTTCTTCCCCCTTACAATATCATTATGGAAACCCTTTTTCGTCCAACCGAAAAACAATTATTAGCTATTCGCCTTCTTGATGACCCTAAAGTATGGGAACTACTCTATGGTGGAGCAAAAGGTGGCGGTAAAACTACTCTTGGTTGTCTCTGGTGTTTCGCTATAGCCAATCGTATGATTGAAGCTTATCACTTAAAACCCTCTAAATATCCTCTCCTTATCGGTTTTATGGGTAGAAGAAGAGGAACAGACTTTGTTCGTTATACCTTAGAAAAATGGAAAACTATTATTCCTTCTGAAGCTTACCGTTTAAAGGAGAGAAATCAAGAATTAATTATCCGCAATACCGTAAAGTATTATTATGGCGGACTGGATAATGAGGAATTGATTAAAAAGTTTAATTCAGCTGAAATGGCTATTGCTTTTGTTGACCAGGCAGAAGAGATAGAGAGTGAAAAATTAGTAAATGAGTTAAGAATGTCTCTTCGGTTAACTATTGATAATAAACCAGTCCCTCATAAAATACTATGGACAGCTAACCCACGAGCAGGATGGCTAAAAGATACCTTCATTGACCAGAAATTACCCAACAAAGTATTCTTAAGGTCGTTATGGAGTGATAATCCTTACTTACCTGACCAATATGTTACTCAGATGGAAGATGCTTTAAGGAATACACCAGAGCTATTGAAAGCCTATCGGGATGGTTCTTGGGATATTGTAGCAGGGGCAGACCAGATTATTCAAGAAGAATGGGTTAATCAAGCTAAAGAAACTAAATTACACTTACCTGACCGCTGTGTTATCGGAGCTGATATAGCTCGTTTTGGAGATGACCAGACAGTAATTTACGGCTTAAACAATTCTAAAATTGTTATGGAAAATATTTATGGTAAGCAGGATTTGTATTATACTGCAGACCAGATAGAAGAGATGGCGTTTAAGATGAAAACAATGGGTTTATGTCCCTCAGCTATAGGAGTAGATACTACTGGAATGCCAGGAGTAACAGATATTTTAAGGCGTAAGCAGCAGGTATGGAATTTTCCCTGTAAAATTATTGAGATTAACCCACAGGAAGGGCACGAAAGGGGAGTTCCTGTTCACTTATATAACAGAAGGGCACAATTGTGGGAAAATGCCAGTAAAATGTTTTCTAAGAGAGAAATTGAGCAGGATTTTACTAATTATCCTGAATTGAAAAGGCAGTTATGTATTCCACAATATAAGTTTGTTGGTTCAAGGATGATAATAGAGAGTAAAGATGATATTAAAAAGAGGTTAAGACGCTCTCCTGACCAGGCAGATGCCTATATTATCGGTCTTTATATTCTGCAGTATGCTGAAACAGTTACTCGGGATGAGTGGGGGGAAGAAGATAGGTATGAGTCAGCTTTAAGCTGGATGCGGGATTGACTTGACAGGATTATAATTTTCAATTAAAATAATCACGAGGATAAAAGATGAACGAAATTAAAATAATCAATAAAATTAATGACTTCTGGCTGGAAGGCGATGAAGGAAATCGCTCTACCCTGTCCAGAATGGCTGAAAATTATGGATTTTACATTGGAGATAAACAATGGGATGCTGCTGATAAATCAGAATTAGATAGAAGGGGTAGACCAGCTAATACTTATAATAAAATTTTACCGCTTGTTAATTTGCTAATGGGGATGCACTTAAACAATCCTCAGGATTATATTCTCTATCCTCGCAAAGGTGGATACCGCTATGTTGCTGAAGTATTGACTGCTCTCTTGAAACATACCGCTGATATTTCTGATATTAATTTCGCTCAGAGTATGCAGTTTCTGGATGGGTTAGTAGCTATTAAAGGCTGGGTGAAGGCAGATATTAGTTATAATTTTGACCCTATTAATGGTGAATTGATAGTTAATAGGGTATCTCCTTTTGATATAAGAGAAGACCCGAATATTCAGGAATACGGTATAAACTCAGGGAAATATATCATACAGCTCTTCTGGGCTCAGAAGGATGCTATTATTAATAAATATCCGAAACATAAAAAGTTTTTATCTCGGTATTTAGATACGGTAAGTGGTGATGATGTTATAGATTTTGAGGGCAGGACGGTAAAAAGCAGAGAAGGAGAAAAAGACCCCTCACTATATCGCTTTAGGCTAAAAGAGACCTGGTGGATGGAGAGTGAATCAAGACCCTTTATTGTTGATAAGGTTAATTTAGATTTTTATGAAGTTCATCCTACCAATGAAGAGATAATTCCTATCATCTTACAAACAGAAAAAAGAATTGCAGAAGAAGAGAAAAGACCAGAAAGATATACAGTAATTGAAAGACCTACAAAAGTATTGCATATGGCAACTACTATCGGAGACACATTATTAGAGCATGTGGAAGACCCCTTTAATGGAGTTAAGAGATTTCCTTACAGTCGTTTCTGTCCATACTGGGTTGATGGTAAAGTATTTAGTGCTATAGATAATTTAAAAGATGTGCAAAGAGATTATAATAAGAGGCGTTCTCAGTATTTGCATATTATTAACCAGACTGCTAATAGTGGATGGATGATAGATGAAGCATCGGGTGTGGATGAGGCTAAATTAGAAAAAGTTGGCTCTAAGCCTGGGATAGTGATAAAATATAGGAACGGATTGATGCCAGTAAAGATACAGCCTAACACTGTCCCACAAGCTCATATGATTGCTGCTCAACTGGATAAGGATGATATGGCTGAAATATCAGGGATTAATCCTAATTTACAGGGATTACAGGAATCAGCTAATGAATCAGGAGTGGCAATCCTAAGAAGACAAAGGCAGGGGATGGTTCAGGCTCAACCTATCTTTAATAATTTTTACAAATCAATAGCAGATTTTGGAGAGACCTTAACTGAATTAATTCGTAAAAGTGATGTATATTCACCAGCAGAGATTATGGCTATTGTTGAAGAACAACAACAGCCGATTGACCCGATACAGTTAATGGCAATATTAAAGTCCTTTAAGGTGGGGAGATATGGAGTTAAATTAACTACCAGACCAACCTCTCCAACACTCCGTCAGGCTCAGCTGGATGAATTAATGCAGATGGTAAATGCTGGTATGCCTATACCGATAGATGTTTTATTAGATTATACTGATATTGCTAAGAAAGAAGAGATTATAACAAGAATTAAACAACAGCAACAGCAACAGCAACAAATGGAATATCAAAGAATGATGCTGGAGGCACAGATGGGTAAGGGCAGGGCTTCTCAACCGAAACCAACTGGGAAGCCGTCGCCTCCTAAAACTCAGGCTTTGTCCCAGTCATTATAACCCTCGTAGAGGGAAATTCCCGTCCTGTAGGGTAAAAACAGGTAATATACCCACACTCCATTGGGTAAAAGGAGGTTACTATGGAAGAAAGGAAAGAGGAATTAGCAGGGAAACCAGAGGAGAAATTAGAGCAAGAGAATCAGGAAACAGGGGAAGGGGCACAGGAAACTGTCCCTAAAAAGCAGTTTGATGGATTGCTCAGGGACATTCAAGAAGAGAGAAGGCTAAGGCAGTATTTTGCTACTCAAGTTGATGAAACTAAAAGGGCAGCAGAAGAGATGCGAAGACAATTACAGAAATTAGAAGAAGAAAGACAGAACAAGGAATTTGATAAGTATGTCCCAGGTGATGATGAAGAGCCAATTACTAAGGCTGGCTTAATGAAGGCTTACGAGTATATGAAACAAACAGAACGAGCACAGAAGCAGGCAGAAGAGATGCAAAGACGAAGAATGAACTTGAATGAGTCAATTAACAAAACTATAGCAAAGTATACTAACCGAGCTAAATATAGTTTAGATTTTGACTCTTTAAGACCTGTAATTGACCGTGAGTTATCCAGAAAAATTGCAGAAAATCCTAATTTTGTGGAAGGTTTTCTCTTATACGAGAAAGACCCTGGTGAGGTTCTTTATGAAATGGCTCTAAAAGCTCCTGATGTCAAGGATAGATTGAAATTGATTGAGAATGATGAACTCCTTTCTAAAGTAGAAGGTCGTAAAGTAGATAAAACCGATTTAGGCGGAACTCATGTTTCTTTGTCTGGAGAATTAACCGAAGAGAAGATTATGAAAATGTCTAATGAGGAAAGAGCTAAACATTGGAAAGAAATAGGCGAATTTATGAAGAAACGAAAGTAATTTAAGAAAGGAGAAACGACGATGTCTATTTATGTTTCAACTCCAGTAATATTTTCTTCAAAAGTATTAGAGGAGTTACAGAAGGAATTAGTTTTAGGTAAAATTGCCAATAAGGAATACGAAGGCGAATTAGAATATGGAAGCGAGATTGTTTTAACTGGTAGAGGTAAACCCACTATCTCTCCATATACTGGAACAGTTACCTGGCAGAATATTCAGAATGCACAAATCACCTTAAGAGTTGACCAGCAGTATTATTTTGCACAAACTATAGAGGATATTGATGAATTCCAATCCAACATAGATTATATGGCTGGCTATGCTAAAGATGGAGCTCACGGCTTAGAATTAAAGGTAGATGACTATATAGCTGGCTTATATTCTCAGTCTGGACACGCTGTAGTTCTTGACGATAATGATGTAGATGTAGATACCGCCATAGGTGATATAACTTTAATGCACACTGTGTTAGCGGAGAATGATGTTCCAGAGAATAATATGTGGATTTGTATTCCCCCCTGGCTGGCTGATAAATTAGAACTGGCTGGTTTATACCACGCTCAGAAAGTTGCTGGAGAAGTAGTCAATGGGTTTATTGGACATATCTTACACTTTGATGTATATGTTTCTAATAATCTTAAGTATGCAGGAGCTCTTGCTGATAGAGACCACTATGTAATGGCTGGAAGTTATGATTCTATTGCTTATGTGGGACAGATTAAGAAAACTGATATTTTTGATAAATTAGAAGATACTATAGCAGGCGGTGTAAGAATGTTGCATGTCTGGGGTGCTAAAGTGGTAAAACCAAAAGAATTAGTGTATGCAACTATGAAATATGCTGCTGAAACAACAATATAATTTAATACCTCCCCCTAATTTTTAAGGGGGAGGAGAAAGATTGAAGAAAGGAGATTTATTATGGCTGATGTTACTGTTTTAAATTCAGAAGTTACTGCTCTGGGAACGGTTACCGAGTTAAACTTAGCTGCTGCTACTGAAACTGTGGGTGATACTGCACAAACATTTATTATTACTCCTGATCCAGAAAAACAAATGGGGCGTTGTGCTATTGTGATAGAAAATGCAGTTGCTGGACTTGCTTTTAGTTTAGCTCCTGGTGAGTTCTGGGCTTCTGGTGTTGCTTTAACTGGGACTGTTGGTGCTTTTACCAGCACACTTTCAGTAATAGTAGTAGAAAGTGCTAAATATAAGAAAGCTAATGGAACGATGTCCTTAACTTTAACTCCCGCAAGTGGTAA
>DMCY01000033.1:0-320 GCA_003451675.1 Candidatus Atribacteria bacterium | reverse complement strand
GGGGGGAGACAATCCCCCCTTATTTTTTAAGGAGGAATGATGACAACTTATATATTTCATTCTAAACTTCCTAATTTAATAGTAAAAAAATATAGTTATATTCACAGAAAGATGATGCCTATTGCTCGTTTTGACGAGAATAAAGAATTTAGAACTGATAACCATAAACTATATTTAATGTTAAAAAAGAAATATCCGTGTGAAGTAGAGAGTGAAGACGGTTATGACAAGATGACCCAGAATGAATTAAGAACTTTAGGCTCTCAGAGAGGATTTAATACTTATCAAAAGCCTAAAAAGTGGATAATAGAAAGATTACA
>DMCY01000086.1 GCA_003451675.1 Candidatus Atribacteria bacterium | reverse complement strand
CTTTAGAAGGAAAAGAATTAGATATGCTTTTGAATGGGGCCAAATTGGCAAGTATGGCAAACTAAATATTAAAAAAATAAAATTATAATTTAACATATAAAAAATAACCCACTTATCATCATTAAATAAGGGGGTTATTTTTTAAGCATTAAATCGATAACCGGATCCCCAAAGGGTTTCGATATAATTCGGGTTATTAGGATCTTTTTCAATTTTATCTCGTATTTTCTTAATATGAACGGCAACCGTAGTAATATCTCCATAAGAATCATTTCCCCAAATTCGGTCATATATGGTTTCTTTGCTAAAAACAATATTAGGATTAGAAGCCAGGAAATTTAAAATATCAAATTCCTTGGTAGTCAAAATAATTTCATTTCCGCCAAGATAAACCTGACGGGCAGCTTGGTTAATGACTAAATCTTTTATATGAATTTCTTTACTCGCCGTACCCTGTTGCCTGGTAAGCCGCTCAAATCGAGATAAATGGGCTTTCACCCGGGCTACCAGCTCGCTCGGACTAAATGGTTTGCTAATATAATCATCGGCTCCCAGTCCAAGACCACGAATTTTATCAATATCTTCTCCTTTTGCAGAAATAATAAGAATAGGAATATTTTTTTCTTTTCTAATTTTCTTGCAAATATCAAAACCATCTATATCGGGTAACATTAAATCTAAGAGAATAAGGTCATAATTATGCTCCAGGGCTTGAGCCAGTCCTTCTCTGCCGTTGCTTTTAATATCAACCTGAAAGCCATTAATTTCCAGATAATCTCTTTCCAATTCGGCGATGCTTTGCTTTGCTGGTCTTCAATAATTAATATTCTTTTCATTGTTGTTTCTCCGTTTTTATCATTTTCGAAAAGCTATGAGTTTTTTTTAATGTAAAGAAAATACTGGTGCCCTTTCCTTCCTGGCTTTTTGCCCAAATTCTACCTTCGTGGCTCACTACTATTTTTTTGGCAATATAAAGACCCAAACCAGTTCCACCTGAATCAGTAGAACGGGCTTTATCGGCTTTATAAAAACGTTCAAAAATATTGCTTAATGATTTTTCTGGTATTCCCTGGCCGTTATCCTGAATTTCTATTTGGGCTTCTTCTTTTTTTTCAGTCAATTTAATAGTAATTTCCGGATCGATACTTGCCTTATGATTCCCAGCATTATTGATAATATTTAAAATAACCCGTTTTATCTTTTCTCTATCAGCATAGACCTTTTCTTGTTCATTATAATCGGCATCAAATTTTAATGTAATCCCCTTTTCAGCTAAATAAAATTTTAATTCTTCAACACAATCAGTTAAATAGGCTTTGATATCAATCGGTACAAAATTTAAAGGAAGATCCTTTAATTCTAATTCTGATAATAGGAATAATTCATTAATCAAAGATTCCATATGTTCAGCATTTTGATAAATGGTTTTAAGGTATTTATCTTTTTTCTCTTTTGAAGTGGGGATACCATCTATAATTCCCTCAATATATGCCTTTATTGTCGTAATGGGAGTTTTCAAATCATGTGATATATTGGAAATTAATTCATTACGGTTATTCTCATATTTTCTTTTTATTTCTTCAGTTTCTTTTAATTGCTTTCTTGTTTCTTCAAAAGTTCTTGCTAAATCTCCGATTTCATCTTTTGCAGTTGTATCTATTTTAAAATCATAATTACCCTTTCTAATCTGTAATGCAGCATTCTCTAATTGATTCAGAGGCTTAATAATATTTCTTGATAATATATAATTAGTAGTAGTATTAATGGTAATAATAGCAATAAGAAAAAGAATCAAAATGATAAAAACCGAAAATCGAAATTGTGCTAAATTCTCTAAAATAGAAGTAACATCGCTAACAATTAAAACCTCACCTTTGGATTCATCAGAAAAGTAAAAATTTATCTTTTCTAAATATATATTTTTACCAAAATTAATAATTTTTTTATTCGGAAATGACTGAATTTGCGAATTTATTGTTTCTTTATCTAAATTAAGACTTGAAAGAAAAGGAGAAGAGTAAAGTATTTCATTATTTTTTCGGATAATAATAGCTCTATTAGATGCATTCATAAAAGCATCCAATTGTTTAATATATTTAATATCTTTCAATACTTCAGGACTTTCTCTCAATGTACGATTTACAATTACCTCTGCTATGTGTAATTCTCTTTCTAAAGGGTCTAAATATCTTTTGGACTCTTCTTCTCCTACAAAATCTTTTGGAAGCAAACCAAATCTTGCAATACTTTGATAACTTCTAACGATAAGAATACTCACAATAATCGATAAAAAGATGGTAATTATAATCGTAATAAAATTTGAAAGCCATAGTTGTTTTCTGATAATCATTTTTTAATATTATCCATTCATTTTAGTTTTAAAATAATTAACTATTATTAAATAAAAGCGATTACTTTTCCTGTTGAATCCTCTCCGCCTCACCTAAAAATATATATATTAATCTTATTGTATTATAATGTATGTTTCTAAAAATATTATTAAATATTTATTAAAATTCTATAAATTGCAAATTAACAATGATTTTAATTCGGTAAGCTGAAGAAACCACCACTGATGTACTCACGATAAGGTCAAATGAAAAAACCCAATCTTTACCTTTATCTGAAAAAAATATTCAAGAAATAAGCAGAGGTAAAAGACAAAGAGTTTTTATGGCTAAAGCTTTAACTCAAACTCCTCAACTCTTACTTTTAGATAAGTTTACTTCTCATTTAGATTTAAACTATAAATATGAGATGTTAAATCTCTTAAAAAAGCTCTTAAAGAAGAGGGATTAACTATCATGTAAACGACTTTCTTCCTACCAATAATATAGAATTGCCAAACTAACCAAAAACATCAGTATTGAAACTGCATAAGATAATCGAATAGCTTTTAAAATATCTTTTGGGCTTATTTCTTTTAGCTTATCTCCTAAAATTGGTCGATATTCTTTTGCTCCTTGATAAAAGTTAGCTCCTCCTAATTGGATACCTAAAGAACCGGCAAAACCTGCCTCCGGTATTCCAGCATTGGGACTGGGTGATTTCTTTCCATCTCGAGGGATTATTCTTAAAGCCATCAGACCCCTTTGTCTAACTAATATACTTGCCACCGGGATTAAAAGAACGCTAATACGGGCAGGAATATAATTTACCAGGTCATCTAATTTAGCAGAAAACCAACCAAATTGAAGATACTTTTCGTTTTTATATCCCACCATAGAATCAAGGGTATTAACCACTTTATAAGCCATCGCCAGAGGAGCCCCACCTAAAACAGCATAAAAGAGAGGAGAAATAATTCCATCTACGGTGTTCTCTGCTACAGTTTCAACGGTCGCCCGCACAATTTCTTCTTTATCTAAATTATTAGTATCTCTTCCTACTATCCGAGACACCCTCTCTCGAGCTAATTCTAAGTTATCTTCCTCTAAAGCTCGATAGACTGAGAATGCCTCTTCTCCTAAATTCTTAGTGGAAAGGGTGGTAAAAATAAAAAAAGAAGAAAAGGCAAACTTTAGCCCGGGACTTATAATCCCACCTACGTAAATGAAAAAATAAATAGTAAAATAACTTAAACCAACAGTTATAACAGTCAGGATAATTCCCTTAATCTTTTCAGTTCTTTGGTTTTGATTGTTTTTTCGTAATGCTCTTTCTAAATATTCAATTACCTTCCCTATTATTCGCACAGGATGGGGGAGCCAATACGGGTCACCAATAACTAAATCTAAAAGATAAGCGGTTATAATTTCTTTCATTATTTATCTTTTCTCTATTCCCAAAATATGATAAATCTTATCTACATCTAAATTATCTCTAACTAAGCAAGCTAACTTATCATACTCTCTATCTTTTTCTTCTTGATAAGATATTCTATCTTGATTAACACAACTGGAAATTGTTAATCCCTTTTTACTTCTTAAAAAATTTATAAAAGCTCTCCGAAAACTATTATTATCAAATATCCCATGAATATAAGTTCCCCAAACCATTCCTTCTTTACTAACTACTCCGTCATTAATATCAGTTTGGGTAAAACCTCTTTTGGTAATTTTAAATAATGGCTTCTCATCCCCCGATAAAATAGTTTCTCCTGTATGTATCTCATAACCTGATAATTTGTCTTGATTATCAAAAAAAGGATTGGGTAAAAGACGAGCTCTTACCTGAAAAGTTATTTTTTTAGATCTAAGAGTAGTTATTCCGTTGATTAAACCTAATCCCCAAATCTTCTCTCGGGATGACTCCGTATGTTCAGGATCGCAAAGCTCTCTACCTAACATTTGATAACCTCCGCAAATCCCAAGAATCATTGTGCCTTTCTTTGTCCTATTTAAAATTTCTTCCTGATAACCAAATTTTTTTAAATAATAAAGGTCATCGATAGTATTTTTACTCCCTGGTATAATCAATAAATCAGGGTTAGCTATTCTCTCCCCAATTTTTATATAGCGTAGAGATATACCTTCTTCTCTCTCCAGAGGATCAAAATCAGTAAAATTAGAGATATGAGGAAGATATAAAACTTCAATATTAATCTTACCCCGTTCTGGCTGTGTATAGTATTTATTTTTTTCTGAGTTCACTGAATCCTCTTCTTCTATCCGAATATCTCTAAAATAGGGGATTACTCCTAAGACTGGTTTCTTAATCCTTTCCTCTAAATAATCTAACCCCGGTTGCAATATCTCTTTATCTCCCCGAAATTTATTAATGATAATACCTCTAACCCTTTCTCTTTCTTCTTTAGTTAGAAGCTCCAAAGTCCCCACTATCCAGGCAAAAACACCGCCTTTATCAATATCACCAATTAAAAGAACGGGGCAATCTGCAATTTGCGCCATCCTCATATTAACAATGTCATCTTCTCTTAAATTTATCTCTGCCGGACTACCTGCCCCCTCTATGACAATCACTTCGTAATTACCAGACAACTTCAAGAAAGAATCTTTTACTACTGAAATAAGCTTTGACTTATAATTTCTATACTCTTGAGCCTGCATAATACCAATAGGTTTTCCCCGTACAATTATCTGAGACCCCATTTCACTGGTGGGTTTCATTAAAATAGGATTCATATCTACAGTAGGTTCTACCCCGCAAGCTTCAGCCTGCACCACTTGTGCTCTCCCCATCTCACCACCATCCCTAGCAACAAAAGAATTAAGAGCCATATTTTGAGCCTTAAAAGGGGCAACTTTAAAACCATCTTGAAAAAATATTCTACCCAAAGCGGTGACCATTATACTCTTACCTACTGAAGAGCCAGTTCCCTGAATCATAATTACTTTAGCCATAATATCTTTTCCTTTAAAAAAATCATTATGTCCTTCGTCTCTTACTCAAACTTAAACCCTTTCTCGGTAAAGAGCCTTAAACACGCATCTACAACCCTGGGGTCATAAAGGATGCCTCTATTTTTCGAGATCTCCTCTAATGCCTTTTCTATGCCCAGAGCTGGCCGATAGGGCCGGTGAGACGTCATTGCCTCAACTACATCAGCAAGGCCTAATACCCTTGCTTCCAGGAGAATCTTTTCATTCATAAGTCCTTGAGGATATCCAGAACCATCCATTCTTTCGTGATGTTGGAAGACTATTTGGGCAATGGGCCAGGGAAACTTTATCTCCTTCAAGATATCATAACCGACCTGGACGTGACCCTTAATTAGGTCTATTTCCGCCTTGCTCAGCTTAGAAGGCTTACTGAGGATCTCGCCAGGGACGGATATCTTGCCGATATCATGGACAATCCCGGCCATATAGATCGTCTTGATCTGTTTATTAGAAAGCCCTATCTCTTTGGCGATAGCCCGGGCAAGATAAGCCACCCTCCTTTGATGACCGGCGGTATAAGGGTCTCTCATCTCGACTACCAATGCCAGGATATGGACTGTATCCTCCAAAGTTTTTTGTAATTTCTCTAAACCTCGTTTATGTTCCTCCTTTAACTCTATGTCGTGCAGGGCAAAGGCAATGTCCTCTGCAACCTCACCAAACAAGGCCGACTCTGTCTCCTTAGTAGCAGTTGTAAAACCAGTCGGGGCAAACACCGCTAGCAGTCCGTAGACCTTTCCGTCATATTCCAAACGGGTAATTATCAGCCGTTTGCCATGGCACTTCTTCGCTAGTGGACAATCAGCACAGGTGGACGATAATTCCTTGATGACCAACATCAACACACCTGGTCGCTCCAAGGCCCGCTGAGTGCAGTAAGGCAACTCATTATACTTCAGGGACTCGGCCATCGGCAAGAACTCCTTGCCCATACCAGCTTCAGCGATGGCCACAAGCCTCCTGGACTCATCAAATAAAGAAATGCAAGCGGCAGAATAATTTCCCACCCTGATGAGTTCATCACAAACACCCTGAAGGAGTCGAATGCGATCCTTCTCTCGAATAATGACTTGATTAAAATGACGAACAGCTTGCAGCGCTAAATTAAGGTGCTTTTTCTCCTCCTCGGCTCGCTTGTACTCGGTGATGTCCTCATAAACAACTATGATTTTCTTCTCCTTTAAGCTCTTGTCTATTCTTGAAATGCTGACCTTGCACACGATGTCCTTGCCATCTTTGCGTCGACAAGGGAACTCTTCCTGATAAGTTTGCTGCTTCTCCAGTACCGAATAAAAGCGTCTGCCGATTTCCTCGTATTCTTCTTCAGACCTGTATAGCACTTTTGTGCTCTTGCCAATTAATTCCTCGGGCTTCCAGCCAAAAATAGCCTCCACATTTTTATTTGCAAAGATAATACGGCGTTCACGCAAACTGATAACTGCGTAAGGAATAGCCTCCAGGATGGAAGCCATTAGCCCTTCAGATTTCCGCAGCCTCTCCTCCTCCTGCTTGCTCTGGATTAATGATGTTCCCAATTCGGTAATCCGTTGGTGTGATTTTACTAATTCATTTATAAGCTGCTCTTTTGTCTTATCTTCTTGTTTCATCTTATCTACCTCCTAAAAATAAAATAAAGTACCAATTTTATCTAACCTATTCGGCCATACAGAGAAGTTCCGCCTTTGTAAGAGTACCAGTAACAGTTGGCACTCTTGGAGAATGAACATCATATACACCAGGACCGACCTCCCGTTTATAACCAATCTCTTTGAAGACATTTAAAAGTTCGTTACCACTTCTAGCACTCTCTATCGAAATAACATCTGCATCCATTGCTTCAATTGTACTCATCGTCTTTACTCAATTCAGGAACGATATAATGATAATTCGTGTTAAACCACTTTGTCATTTCCATGGCAACGCAATTTTTATTACCTATTACCATAGCAAAATACTGTTCTGTTTTATTCTCAATATCTTTAAATCTTTCAGGAATTGCACTCAACATTACAGCGGTATCTAGCATATTATCATACCAGCTAAAATCGTTACAGCTGATAAGATCAATACCATATTCTTTCTGGTACTGCCAATGCCTTTTTCTCAATTCGGACGAAATTGTTTTCAGCTCAGATAAACTACTTCTTTCTGCCCAATAGCTTTCTAATGCTTTTTTTGAGCTCTCTTTTTTCCCAATTCTGATAAAACCTGTTGTTGTTGTTTTAATTTTCATTATTTTACTCCTTTCTTGTTGACGTGGCAAGAATAGTTTTTATAACTATTCTTGCCACTTTCTTACTACCCCACTAAAGTTTACACTAACTTTGTTATGGAAAGAGAGAAATAAGGTTAAGTCCTTCCAAAAGCTGTAAAATGTATGTTATTTCAGGATAAGACTCTCTTTAATTCCCGGAGTAATTTAATGTTTTCTTTATGAGTACGAACCGCTACCCGAATAAACTTTTCATCCCTCAACACTTCTCTAACCGCAATATGATTTCCTTTTTAAAATTTTTAACTTCAGAATAATTTGCAGGTTACTTAAAAATTATTGCCTTCATAAACTCCCTGGACTAATTCTCCGCAAGTTCCGGGTATTTTTATAGCTATCTTTTTCATAATTATATTTTTTGAATTAAAACTACCAGCAATACACCT
>DMCY01000081.1:3208-6262 GCA_003451675.1 Candidatus Atribacteria bacterium | reverse complement strand
AATTGAAAAGGACACCACGTTGAAATATGATTCCCTTAAGTATGAAAGATAATGACATAGGGGGAAAAGGAGGATGAACAAATTGAAAGAGAAGCAGAAAATAATGATATCACATTTTCAAAAAGGAAAAGCGCACCGACAGATTGCAAGAGAAATGGGTCTAAACAGAAGAACCATCGCCAAGTATGTAAAAGACTATGAAACGAAAAAAATTCAGCTTACAGGTTCTAAAGAAAACTCTAATAAAAAAGAGGAATTAATCGCTGATATCGTAGAGGATCCCAGATATGATACCAGTAACCGAAAAAAGGTAAAATTGACTGGTGAGATAATAGATAAAATTAAATTTTACTTAAGGGAGAATGAGACTAAAAGAGCAGAGGTTATAATTAAAATAATTTGGAGTACTTTTTTATATGAGGCATCGATACTATTTGGAGTACTTTTTTGATGAGGCAATTCGTGGTTTTGTATTTTTGGTAAAAAAATGGTATAATAAAATAAATAAAAAGATAGGAAGTGAGTAGCGGGTTTAAAAAATCCAAAAAAATGTTTAGAATTGGTGATAAAGTATCTCATCCTTCCTTTGGGGTTGGAGACGTTGAAAATATAGAAGAAAAGAAAGTATTGGGGCAAAAAGAAAAATACTATATCTTAAAATTAATGGTAAACGAAATGACTTTAATGGTTCCGGTTAATAAAGCTGAAGAAATTGGTTTAAGGTATATTATTGACCCTGAAACTGTACCAGAGGTTTTAAACGTGTTAGGTGATAGAATAGATGATGAAATGCATGAAAATTATAAGCAGAGGATAAGATTTCAAACAGAGATGGTCGATAGTGGAGATATTTTAAAAGTGGCTCAGGTAGTAAAAAATTATACACATCGAGATACTGTAGAAAAATTATCTTCTACAGAACGTGGTTTATACGAGAGAGCTCGCAAGATCTTAGTGGGTGAAATTAGTGTTGCTTGCAATATTGAAAAAAATAAAGCAAAATATATAATTAAAGAAGCAATTAGCAAAGGGGATAGAAAAAAGAAAACAAAAAGTCATTAAAAGTTATAAGTTTTTTAATATTTAAAATAAATATAAGATAGAATGGAAAGCCTATGGGAAACCATGGGCTCTATTTATAAAAAATATAATAAGAAGGAGAAACATTTATTATGGCCAAGATTATTGATGGAAGAAAAATTACTAAAGAAATTAGTGAATCTTTAAAAGCAAAAGTAGAAGATTTTATCAAAAAAAATAAATTAACTCCTAAATTAGCAGTAATTATTGTCGGGGAGGACCCCGCTTCTTTATTTTATGTAAAAATGATTGCCAGATCCTGCGAAAAAGTTTCTATTAATTTTGAAAAACATAGTTTGCCTTTCAAAACTACCGAAGAAGAACTCTTAAAACTTATAGATAATTTGAATGAAGATAAAAAAGTAAGTGGAATTATCGTTCAAGTTCCACTTCCTGAGCATATAAATCAGGAACGGATTCAAGAAGCAGTAAATCCTTCCAAAGATGTAGATTGTTTTAACCCCATTAATATGGGAAGACTGGCTTTAGGTAAACCCGAGTTTTTGCCTTGCACACCTTACGCAGTATATGAATTAATAAAGAGAGAAAATATTGTAGTAGAAGAGAAACATACCGTTATTGTGGGAAGGAGTAATATTGTAGGAAGACCGATGGCGCTCATACTTCTCCAGAAAAAGCAGTATGGCAATGCGACTCTTACTATCTGTCATTCTCGAACCAATGATTTAAGCTACTTTACTCGTCAGGCAGATATTCTGATTGCTGCAGTAGGAAAACCAGAGATAATTAAGCGGGATATGGTAAAAGAGGGAGCAGTGATTATCGATGTAGGAACTAATGAGGTGGAAGGAAAATTGGTGGGGGATGTAGCTTATGAGGAAGTCTTAGATAAAGTATCTATCATTACCCCGGTTCCTGGAGGGATAGGGCCAATAACTAATGTTATGTTGATGCACAATACTTTAAAAGCAGCGGGGAAATTAGTCGTTAGTGAATAGTGAATAGTAATTCGTATCGCGTATTGCGTATCGAGTATCGCGTAAGGAAAATCAGAAATCAGGAGGAGTAGGGGCACGATGTATCGTGCCCAAAGTAGGACAGGCATTCCCCATTTTCACGAGGACAGGCTTGCCTGTCTATGTTGGAGGTGAAGAGAAGAAGATGAAAATTCGAACTTATAAAGCCCAAACCAAGTGGATAGAGGGAACTAAGTTGGAGACTGAGATAAGAGAATTTAAAGTTAGTATAGATGAGCCTTTAGAATTGAGAGGAACAAATACCGCTCCCAATCCGGTAGAGATGCTATTAGCTGCCTTGGGCGGATGTGTATTATTAACATATCGGGGATATGCCAGGAAATTTAAAATTGATATAAAAGATTTAGTAATTGATTTAGAAGGTGACATGGTTGCTGGTGGCTGGGTTGATGAAGAAGGCAAAGAGAGAAGGAGTTTCAAAGAGATTAGATATAAAATAAAAATAAAAACAGAGGCACCTGAAGAGGAGGTTCGTAAGCTACATAAATTAGTGGAAGAAAAATGCCCGGTATCCGATATGCTGATTAATCCAACGAAGGTAAAAGGAATCGTTGCATTAGCTAATTGATCAATTCACCTATTTACCAATTACCCAATTAATTTGGTTAACTAGTGTACTAGTGGTTGTATGACAAATAAAAGTCTACCACCTTTTTATCACTTGCTTTGTTTATTTCAAAGGGAATTTTCTTTACAAGTTGTAAATAAAAAGAAGGTGGCTCAGGCTCAAATTGCCTTTCTCTTTGAATATAGATATAAAAAATCTCTTTTTCTAAATCCCATTTAGATAGGGTAAATAAATTAATATAAGAAGGATCAAGGATGATTCTTTTACTCCCTATCTGGATATAACCTTGGGTTGAATCTGGTTCTTGGTATATTTTTCTGATAAAGTGGACACAGTAAGAGAAGTTTTCATTCTCTTTAAAACTATCCGGTCTTTGATAATTTAGGTATCTTTGGTAATCAAGGTTAA
>DMCY01000081.1:0-2991 GCA_003451675.1 Candidatus Atribacteria bacterium | reverse complement strand
TCTAACCCTTCCATCACTTCCTCCTGGGTATATTCTTCTACCCGGGTGAAATATTTTAAAGGACGCTTACCCCTTAAGGAGAAGGCTAAGAAGTTTAGCGGCTCAGTTCTCCCTTGGATAAACTTCTTACCGATAAAATCTATCTCTAATAGTGACCCTTGGGAGATAGTATTAAGGATAGTGTATTCTGGATAGAGTAGATAACGAGAGGCCCCTTTATTCTTACCCTTTTTTATCTTCTCGGTAAGGTGGTGTTTTTTTAAGACTCTACCTATATAGCGAAGATGAGGGGGCAAAGTTAAAGGATAATATCTCTTCCAGAGATTGGCGATAGCACTAGCCCCACAGAAGAAAGAGGAAGGGTCATCTTTAAGGTTATGGTAGATGGATAAGATCTTTTCTTCTTGATTGTCAGTATATTTTCTGGGTCTATCCTTTTTCCAACCCCTTTGATCGGGAGTAGGATCTTGATTAGATTGTTTGGTCCAGGATATTACAAATTCCATAGATACTCCTAAATACTTAGTAATTTTTCTCTTAGACAGTTTTTTTTAAAATAAAGTTCATTGGCCTTTTGCCTAACTTTAATTAGATGGGGTTTTAACATAGGTACCTCTTTTCTTTAAAGATGGTATCAATCTTTTTTGGTATATTTTTTGTATTTTATCATGAATTCTGGTATTAATAAATGGTAAGGTTTTATTAGTCACATAACCACTAGTTAGTTAGTCGTGTTAATACTATTTTAACTAACTAACCAAGTAACCAAATAATCAACTAACTAATTTCACATCACTCATTACAACATAGGACAAGTGTCTCGCTTGTCCTATGTTTTTGTTCTTTTTATCTTTTCAATATTTATCATTAAGGCGGCGATATCAGAAGGGGTTATTCCTGGTATTCTTTTAGCCTGGCCCAAAGAGATTGGACGTACTTCTGAAAATTTCTCCTTACCTTCATGGGATATACCATGAAGGTTAAAATAATCGATATCTTTAGGTATTTTATAATTCTCCAATTTTTTAAATTTTTTTACCTGAATTTCTTGGCGTTTGATATACCCTGCATATTTTATTTGAATTTCTACCTGCTCAGTTACCTCGGCAGGCAATTCTGGTCTGTTGGGATCGATAGAAACAGTTTGATTGTAGGTTACCTCAGGCCTGGTAAGCAAAGTAGCCAAAGTAGTTGCCTCAGATAGAGGAGTAGTATCCAATTTAATTAGTAATTCATTTACCTTTTGGGTAGCTTGAACGATTACTTCCTTTAATCTTTCCTTTTCTTTTTCAACCAATATTTTTTTCTTTAAAAATTTTTTATATCTTTGTTTTGAGATTAACCCCATCTTATATCCATAAGGAATGAGTCTTAAATCAGCATTATCCTGTCTTAATAAAAGTCTATATTCAGCCAGTCCGGTTCTTAAACGATAGGGCTCAGTTACACTTTTTGTAACTAAATCATCTATCTCTACAGCAATATAAGCTTCTGAACGATCCAGGATTAAGGGCTCATTACCGCGTGTCAGCTGTACTGCATTTATGCCCGCCAGCAATCCTTGTTCAGCTGCCTCTTCATATCCTGAGGTTCCATTAACCTGTCCGGCTAAAAATAATCCTTTAATTGCTTTAGTTTCTAAAGAGTATTTTAATTGATTAGGATATATAATGTCATATTCAATAGCATATCCGTAGCGCATAATCTTGCAATTTTCCAAACCTTCAATAGTGTGCAAGGCTTCCTGTTGGACATCAGCAGGTAGACTGGTAAAAAATCCCTGTAAATATATTTCTTCAGTATTATATCCCTCTGGTTCTAAGAATATCTGATGAGATTCTTTTTCGGGGAACCTAATTATCTTATCTTCTACAGAAGGACAATATCTGATAGCTGCACTCTGGATGGTACCATTAGATAGGGGTACTCTATGGATATTATCTTGGATTATCTGATGGGTTTTTTGATTGGTGCGGGTCATAAATACTGAAAAATCTTTATACATTTTCCCTTTATTTTCAAAAGAAAAAGACAAAGGGATATCTGCACTCTTCTGTTCTTTCATCTTGGGGAAATCAACCGTTCTTCTATCTATCCGAGGGGGAGTACAGGTATTTAATCTCCCAATTTTTAAGCCCAATTCCTTTAAACTTTCAGTCAGACCAATAGAAGCAAGTTCGCCAGCTCTTCCCGCAGAATAGATAGTCTCACCAATATATATTAAACCATTTAAAAACGTTCCGTTAGTTAAAATTACCGTAGGAGAAGAAAATTCCAAACCGCTTTTCACTATTACACCTTCTACCTGATAATCATGCACTATTAATTTTGTTACCATCTCCTGTTTTAAATCTAAATTTTTTTGAATTTGAAGAGTGTGTATCATTTCCTGAGTATATAATCTTTTATCTATCTGTGCCCTTAGAGCCCACATAGCCGGACCTTTGCTGGTATTTAACATCCTTATATGAATAGTAGCTTTATCGGTATTTTTAGCCATTTCTCCGCCTAAAGCATCAATTTCCCGGGCTACATGCCCTTTGCCCGGACCTCCTATAGAGGGATTACAGGGCATCAGGGCAACATTGTCTATATTGGAAGTAATAAGGAGTGTTTTTGCTCCCATTCTGGCCGCTGCCAGAGCGGCTTCACAGCCCGCATGGCCGGCACCTACTACAATTACTTCATATTGATATTGCTTCACTTTTTCAGTTTCTCCTTTGTTCTGAGTTGAAATTTAAAATTATATTTGTTTAATTTGATTGTGTATCTTGATTCGTTAGTTAGTTACTTAGTTAGCTGGTTAATTGGTTACTGAATTATTAGTATTAAAATAGATAACCAGTTAACTAATTTATCTTGCATTTTGTATTTGAAACTAACCACTATTCACTAACGACTAATTTATTTTTCCTTAGCATATTCTAATATATTTTAATATTTATCGCAAGTTAGGAATTCGTATCGCGTATCGCGTATCGAGTGTGCGCC
>DMCY01000032.1 GCA_003451675.1 Candidatus Atribacteria bacterium | reverse complement strand
AAACAGGGAATACAAAGCCGTTCCTAAGGTGGAGAGATGTTCATCTACTCGACAACGCGCGAGGAGAAAGAGAACAGGAAAAAATTATTAGCAGACAAGGGGGTTTAATACATCGAACCAATTTAAGAAATTACCAAAACAATATAGAATGGATAAATCTCCCTTATATAAATTAATCAACTACTAATGTCATTACCGCGGAAGAGGAAATCCAGACAAATGCTAGAGGTAGATTCTTATTTACACAGGAATGACAAAGAAGAGAGAAGGAATAACTATGTTTTTCAAAAAAAAACAGAAAG
Source organism: Candidatus Atribacteria bacterium (assembly GCA_003451675.1). The sequence continues at coordinate 6,947 of DMCY01000032.1, read as the reverse complement.
ACGAAAAAGAAAAAGTAATTGTATCTTTTGGTCAAAAGATAGGAATAGTATACCTTAGAAGTTTGGAAGAGTATATAGAAAAAATTAAAATAGTAAAGTGTTATATTGTTGTTTTCCATCCTCCCCATCAAAATGTAGTTAAATATGCAGAAAATATTGACCAAATAGAAATAGTTATTTCTCCCGATTTTAAGCAGGAGATAGAGAAGATTAAAAAGTTGTATCCAGGAAGTACAATTGAAATAATTAATTTAGAAGATTTCGGCGAAAGGAATATGATGCGAGATGCGATATAGAGATATCATAAATAATGTATTGTACAAAATAGAAGAAAAAAGTAGAGGAAAGGAGAAATATTAAATGAAGCAGATTGGACAATTAGATGTTACCGATAACAAAAGATTAGTTTTATCTATCGGTGAGTTTCGGGGAGTAGAGAGAGTTGATTTAAGACAATATGTGAAAGTGAAAGACGGGGATGACTACATTCCCACTCCTAAGGGTGTAAACTTTGCTGCGGAATGGATAGATGATTTTGTGAAAATGGTAGAAAAATTAAAGGAAGTTGATTAAAAATATTAAAATAAAATTATTATTGTATCTTTAAGGAGACAAATTGAAATGAAAAATGTTAATTATTTATCTGTTGTCGAAGAAGTTATGCAACAGATAAAATCTAAAGGGGCATTCCTGGTAGTTAAATCTGAAGATGATGAAAAAATAAATGTTATGACTATAGGTTGGGCTGCTATTGGATTTATGTGGAGAAAGCCGATAATGACAGTCATGGTTAGGAAGAGCCGCTTTACCCATCGTATTATTGAAAAGTCCTCTAGTTTTACGGTCAGCATTCCTACCGATAATTTGAAGGAAACATTAAATTTTTGCGGTACCGAATCTGGTCGAGATTTTGATAAATTTAAAGAATGCAATCTGACCAGTATTCCTGCCCAAAAAGTAGACACCCCCATTATTAATATATTAGGATTTCATTATGAGTGTAAAATTGTCTATAAAAGTGAAATGAATCCTGATTTTTTGTGTAAAGAATACAGAGAAAGTGTTTATGCAGATAATGACTACCATACTTTTTATTTTGGAGAGATAGTAGCCTGTTATAAAAAAATTAGGTAAATAAATTTTGTCGCAAAGGGCAAGAAATTAATAGAAAAAAAATTAAATTAATTTTAAAGAATTTTTACAAAAAAGAAGGATTATTCAGGGCGAATGTAGAAAATAGAAAAGAGATTAATTTTTAATTAAAACACGATTTCTGGTAAATATTAAAGAATATGCATATTTATTATTTGAGTTCAAGAAAAAAATTAATGTCTGCGAGTTTAAGTATTAGAAGAGAAGAGGGAGGTGATTTATTTAGCATAATTATTTAAGGTCTAAGTTTAGTGAGGATTTGATTATTTGGAAGATTAATTAAAAAATTTAAGGAGGTATTATACGAATATGTTGAGATTTAAATTAACTAAAAGACTATTAATTTTTTTGTTAGCTTTCTTGTTAATTTTAGGTTCTATTTCCTTTGTTTTAGCTGCAGAAAAAGAGATTACAATTTTATCAATTAATGACTATCATGGTGCTCTTGCCCCTGCGGGCAAAAATGTGGGAGCAGTGAAACTTGTTGATGCCATAAAAACAGAAAAAGCTAAGAATCCTGAAGGAACAATTATAGTATCTGGTGGTGATAATTATCAAGGCAGTGCTATGTCTAATCTCATGTATGGTGAACCGGTATCAGCAGTCTTTAAAGAAATGGGCGTAGAGTTATCTGCAGTTGGTAATCACGAATTTGACTGGGGAGTGGATAGAATTAGTAAATGGGCTGAAGATGCTGGATTTACCTTTGTCTGTACGAATATCTATGATAAGAGGACCGGTCAACCAGTCGATTGGGCAGAACCTTTTGCCATTATCGAAAGAGAAGGGATAAGGGTTGGCTTTGTTGGTTTAGCTACCCCGGAAACTGCTTATAAAACTCTTAAGGCAAATGTAGTAAATTATGAATTCAGAGATCCTATAGAAGTAATTGCTGAATGGATACCCAAAGTAAAAGATGCGGGAGCAGATATTGTAATAGCCTTAACCCATCTTGGTTCATTTCAAGACAAAGAAGGAAATATTACCGGTGAAGCTTCTGATTTATGTGCGGTAGATGGTGTAGATGCAGTAATTTCTGCGCATACCCATCAAAGGGTTTGTGGTTTGGTTAACGGTAAGCCCCTCGTACAAGCTTATAAATATGGCCGTTCATTTGGCAAGCTAACATTTATTTTTGATGAGAATAATAAATTAGTTAGTGCAGAACCTTTCTTAGACAATCTTTACGCGAGAGCAGATACACTCAAGGATGATGCTAATACTTTAGCGATCTATGGAAAGTACGAGGACGAATTGAATCCTGTTTTAGGAAAAGTATTGGGTAAAACCATAGTAGATTTAGACCATGATAGATATGCCGGGCCATCTTTATTGGGTGAATGGGTATGTGAAATAATGAAAGATAAAGCCGGAGTTCAGATTGCTATGACTAATGGTGGTGGACTTAGAACTAATATCCCAGCAGGAGAAATTACTGCGGGTAAATTATATGAAGTTATGCCTTTTGATAACACCTTATATACTATGAAATTATCCGGTGCAGATGTAAAAGCCAATATCGAGCATGGTATAATGAATGAAGATATTGGTTGGATTCAGATAGCTGGAGTAAAAGTAACTTATAATCCTAATGCAGAAGCAGGTAATAGGATTACCAGTATGGTATTGGAAGATGGCACACCTGTTGAAATGGATAAATACTATACTGTAGTTACCAATGATTTTATGTTTACCGGTGGAGATAAATACAACTTTGAGAATTCTAAAGATGGATTAAATACCTTTATTCCTATAAGGGATGCCTTGATGGAAGCGGTAGAAAAAGCTGGAGTTATTTCTCCCAAGAAACAAAATTGGTTATCTGAAGAGAAAATAGGCAAGCTTTATCTAGTAGAAGCTGGTGACTCATTATGGAAGATTGCCCAAAAATTTGGAACAACAGTAGAAAAGATTATCGATTGTAATGATTTAGCTGATCCAAACTTGCTCAGATGTGGCCAGGAGATACTTATTCCTACCGATTAATAATTATAAAGTAAAAAGAGGATGGTGTTGTAAATATACCATCCTCTTTTTTGTTACTATTTTGTAAATTTTTTAATATTATAAAGATTCAGACAATACAACGATAAAAATAGATATTGAGAGTTAATGATTATGAGTAAAAAACAAATAAATATCTTCTTATGGATATTTATATTTTTTATTGCTTCATTATTATTTTATTATTTTATGGTTTATAACAGAAATAGTTCTGTGGATAATAAAAACATTAATTATGTAAGGGCAAAAGTCTTAGAAGTAATTAGTAGTGATTTAACCGAAGAAGGAAACATCTCGGGTGTTTATATAGGCACTCAGGAATTAAAGATTGAAATATTATCCGGGAAATTTAAAGGTCAGAAATTAATATTAACCAATTCTCGATTACATGGTGATTTAGTTTATGATGTTGTGGCAGAGGATGGTATGGAAATTGTTTTGGCTGTAAAAGAAAGAGAAGGTCAACCCCCTTCATTTGGAGTCGATACATATGCCCGGGATAAGGTTCTATATATACTTATTTTTCTATTTATTTTTGTATTAATTGGAGTAGGAAGAATAAAAGGTCTAATGGCTTTAATTTCCCTTATTATTACTGGTTTGCTAATAGCTTTTTTTATGTTACCGTTAATGTTTAGAGGTTACAGCCCGATTTTATTGGCCATTATTACTGCTTCTATAGTCATATTTTTATCTTTGATGTTAATTGGGGGATTTAATAAAAAGAGTTTAGCAGCCATAATTGGAACATCAGCAGGAGTAGTAATTGCCGGAATCATTTCATTGATTTCGGGGAAGATGGCTCATCTTACCGGGATCACCGGAGAAGCCAGCGAACAGCTTATTTATATAGTTAGTAGTTTTCCTATCAATATAAAAGGGATAATGTTTGCAGGTATTATCATATCCTCTCTGGGAGCGGTAATGGATGTGGGTATGTCAATTGCCTCTGTCGTCTTTGAGATTCATAATAGGTCCCCTGAGTTAAGCAGGGCAGAACTCTTTAAATCAGGAATGAATGTGGGAAAAGACATAATGGGCACAATGGCCAATACCTTAATACTTGCTTTTACCGGAGCTTCTTTAAGTATAATGATTCTGTTAATGGCCTATAATATGCCTTATTTTAGAGCCATAAATCTAAATACAGTTAGCACTGAAATCATTCAAGGATTATCGGGAAGCATCGGATTGATATTAACCGTTCCTATAACCTCAATAGTGTCTGCTCTGTTTATTTCCAATAGCTCCCGAAAAAATTTTAACAATGATTAATTTCTAATTACGCATAGAACGATGGAATAGAGAAAGTTTATTTAGGAACAAAGTAGCGAAGTATAGAATAAAAAAGTGGGATAAAACAAACAAAAGTAAAATAGTGGTTGTAATTGCAAATTATGAAATCCTGGCTATTTAATGGTAATTAACCAGGATTTTTTTCTACGGTAATTAGCATTTTTATCAGAGGCAGTAATATTGACAATATAAGATTTTTTAATTAAGGGTTTACTTGGAATAAAAGAGATTTCTTTATTTTCTGGATTAAAATTGAACTTCACTTTTGCTCCTCCTAATTTCATAGATAGAGTTTTTGCATTATAATTATCACCCTCCAAAATTGCCCCTATCTTAACAAATTGATTACTTTCTATTATGCCGTCATAGGGGAAGATTTGCGAAGCACTAAGAGGGCGTTGGTTTAATATCTGCACGAAAGAATTAAGTGAACTTTGGCTAAAAATTATTTGTCGGTTTAGGGAAAAGGGGTCGGCAGTGAGAGTATTATTCATACTATTAGCATTTAGAATCCCTTCATAACCTGCTTGTATGGCTAAATCTTTAATTGTAGAACTGTAGGCACCATAAGGATAGGCAAAAAACTTTACTTTACCCTGAATTTTACTTTCCAAAATCTCTTTGGATAAAAAGATTTCCTTTCTAATGCGAGTTAAATAAGTCTCATAATTTTCATTTTTCTTATATTTCAAGAGGTTGCAATGGCTTAAGGTATGAGAACCAATTTCAATATTATTTTTGGTCATCTTTCTAATCTCTTTCCAGGTAAGACTATAGCCATTTTTTTCGATAAAGTTGGTATATAAAAAAAGAGTTGCCGGGAAGTTATATTTTTTTAATACAGGATAAGCTAAAGTGAAAGTAGATTTAAAACCATCATCTATGGTTATTACTACTGGCTTTGGCGGGAGTTGACCGTTTTTTAATCCTTCAAGCAATTCGGAAAGGGAGATTACGGAATAATTATGAGCAGCTAAGTAACCCATCTGTTTTTTAAAATCTGAGATATTAATCTTATAACTGCTACCTTTTTCTGTAGTAAAATTGTGATAAGTTAAAATAGGGATGATTGTTTCCTCTGCATAGACTATATTGTCAATCGGAAAATTATTTTGATAGCATATGTATAGTAATAAAAATAATAATATAACAATTAATAATAAATTTTTATTTTTATTTAGAAAAAAAGGAAATATTTTTCTATTTGCTATCATAACAATTCTTCCTAATTTTTTGTTAAATATTTATTGTACCTGCCTTTTAAATTAATTATTACGTATTTTGGGTTGTTAAGCCTTTATAACATCCTACCATTAAGTGGTATGACATTTTAGAAAGTTAAAACATTGAAGGGATTGATTAGAATTTATGCATTACCCATTCTACTTTCCCAATAATTTTAAAATCATCGCTTTCTTTAACTAAAACAGGGCAATAATCTGAATTGTTACTTTGTAAAATAATATGTTTATTTTGCTTTATTATTCTTTTTATTGCAAGTTCGTTATTAAGTGAAATCAGTGCAGTAATATCATTTTCTACTTCACTTTGTTTTCGAATAATTAAAATGTCACCCATTTCAATCCTTTTACAGGTCATGCCCTTGTTTTTTACTCGGATAGCAATAAAATCTTTTGTTGTATAACTTTCTAAATCGGGGGGAAGTGGAATATATCCTTCTATATTTTCTGAAACAAAAAAAGGTTTTTGTTTTGGAACTATATTGTAGACGGGAATATGGTTGAAATTAATCTTGTTTTGAATAGGAGGAAGATAACCTATAAAGCGTAATAGATCTTCTGTTTTTACTCTATAAGCTTTAGCAAGTTTGTGAAGAATTTCTACCGAGGGCTTTCTTTTATCTCTTTCAATTAGGGAAATGTATGAGTTAGATATTCCGGTTTTAACTTCCACCTGTTTAGTAGTAAAATTATTTTTTAACCTTAGTTCTCTTAGATATGATCCTATTTTCATTAAATTTACCTCAATGTCATTTTGTTTATAGTTTTATTATATAATATTTTTTCAATATAATTGTAAAAAAAAGTAAAAAATTATTTTAAAAAACATTGACAAATGTAATATAATTTTGATATCATTCTTACATATGTAAGAATGATATCTTATAACGCCTATGATTTATAAAATAAAAGTAAAAATTAAAAAAAATAATTTGATGAATATCCTGGCCAAAAAAAATTGGAATTTTACAGAACTGGCAAGAAGAATAGGCTATTCTTCGAGTATAATTACTTTGTACCTCAAAGGAGAGAGAAATCCTACCGCTAAAGTAAGAAGAAGAATGTTAGATGCCTTGGGCTGTGAATGGGATGATATTTTTTATACTGATGAGCAAGATAAATCTCGGTGAGTGGGCAAAGAAAGATTATGAATTTAAGATTTAAGTAGAATTTATCAATTTGGTTTCCAAGTCTTTTGTTTTTTGTTGTTTTTGATATAATTATAAATATTAAAAATATAGGCTTTCAGAAAAC
>DMCY01000034.1 GCA_003451675.1 Candidatus Atribacteria bacterium | reverse complement strand
ATACATTCGGTTGCCCTCTTGTATGTGGTATAGGTGTTAGGCTGGTGACTAACCTTTGCCTAATCCGGACTCTCACCGGCAAGAACTGCCAAGCTTTCTTGGCGCACACTCGATTCGCGATACGCTATACTGTTTCCTTATACGCTATCTTCTATTCTGGCTTCTGTCTTCTTAACCAGCTAACCAGGTAACCAGGTAACTAATTATACACGCTCCACGCTAGGTCCATTCACTAACAATTAATTTATTCCAATCTCTTATGTCTCTTAAAATTATAAGGCCTTAGAGCTCTGGGTGGAGCAATTATCTCTGATAATATTATTCCATTGATTAGAATATTATCAGATAAATATATTTCCAATCCGCTTTCACGGCCAGATGAAATTTCTTCCCCATTTTCTACTGCCGACTTTTCAGCTAAAACCTCTTTCTCTTTAGTCTCATCTTTGTCCTTATAAAATTCTTTAACCTCATCATCTATAATAATTTTATCCTTTTTTTCTATATCATCAATTTTTTTTATACTACTATTCTCCTCAGGCGAACTTGCTTCATCCTGGATTTCCGAAAATACCGAGATAGAATCATCTTTTTCTTTCCGCATCAAGCTATAAGATCTTCTTTTCTTATCTCCTATCCGGCTTAACAAGCTTATGATAATATAGAAAATAAATATATATAAAACTAATGACATTGTTTATTCTATCCTCTTTGAATAAATAATATTATCTTACTTATTTTCTTTCTTCTTTGAGGTTTCAGAAATACTATCCCGCATGGAAGTATCAGCTGCAATATTCTTCAAATTATAATAATCCATTACTCCTAATTTTCCGGTTCTTAAGGCTTCCGCCATTGCTTTAGGAACTTCTGCTTCTGCTTCTACTACCTTTGCCTTCATTTCCTGAACTCTGGCTTTCATTTCCTGCTCCTGAGCTACCGCCAATGCCCTTCTCTGCTCAGCCATGGCCTGAGCGATCTTTTTATCAGCCTCTGCCTGATCAGTTTGTAATATAGCACCAATATTTTTACCTACATCAACATCAGCAATATCGATAGATAATATCTCAAAAGCAGTCCCGGAATCTAATCCTTTTTGTAATACAGTCTTAGAAATATTATCCGGGTTCTCTAAAACTTTTTTATGTGATTCTGATGAACCGATGGTGGTAACGATTCCTTCTCCTACCCTGGCTATAATTGTCTCTTCACCGGCTCCACCCACCAAGCGTTCAATATTTGCTCTTACAGTTACTCTGGCAGTAGCCATAACTTGAATACCATTTTTAGCTACAGCTGCAACTATCGGGGTTTTTATTACTTTTGGATTTACGCTCATCTGTACTGCCTCTAAGACATTTCTACCGGCCAAATCAATAGCGGTTGCCTTTTCAAATGTTAAATTAATACCAGCTCTCTCAGCAGCAATCAAGGCATCTACTACTCGGTCAACATCTCCTCCAGCCAGGAAATGTGCTTCTAATTTATCAATAGAAACGCTCAAACCAGCCTTAGTAGATTTTATTAAGGCGTTAACAATCTTATGAGGGGGTACTCTTCTAAGCCTCATGCCCACTAAAGTAAAAATTCCCACCTTTACTCCTGCAGCTATAGCTGAAATCCATAATCCTACCGGTATAAATTGAAAGAAAATATAGATTATAAAAATAACTACGATAATTGGAATCAACGGAATCAATAACTCAAACATTTTTTTACCTCCTTATTCTGTCATTCCCGCTCTCTTTCATGCCTACCCATGAAACCCTGTTTCACCGGGGTCATTCCCGCTCTTCTCTCTGTCATTCCCGCTCTTCTCTCTGTCATTCCCGCGAAAGCGGGAATCTATTCCCTCTTTTTTTATCTTTTAGCACCTTGGGTACAATGCATTGTGCCCCTACTTATATGGATTTAGCATCAAGTGCGGATTGACAAAAAATAATGTTTTTTTCAAATAGACAGGTGAGATGCCTGTCCTATACAACTTTATAATTTCAACTCAACTTAGAAGCATCGACTGCTTCAACTACTATCTTATTGCCTTCAACACTTATTATTTTTATTTTGGTATTAGAATCAACGTATTCTCCCCGGGTAAGGACATTTAATTTTTTACCATTAACCTCTACTATACCAGACGGACGTAAAGGCGTAATAGCTATGCCTTCTTTTTCGGTTAATCGTTTTAAATCTCTTGTCCCTACCGTATATCCCAATTCCTTTTTCTGTTCTGTAGAAAGGACAAATTTTCTCCAGGTTCGAGTAGAAGGAATATATTTAATTAATAAGAAAAACCCTATTACGGATACGCCCAGGGCAATCAAGATAGAATAAGTCGCCTGGACAATATTCTCAAAAGTAAGAAATATGCTGGCTAAAATAGCTGCAATTCCGCCTATTCCGGCCAGACCGAACCCGGGAATAAAAAATATTTCTGCCAAAAGCAAAAGAAGACCGATTGCAAATAGGATAATTGTTTCAAAACCCGCTAAGCCGACAATTATATGTCCTCCAAAAAATAAAGACAGAGAAATTATTCCTATCGACCCGGCAATTCCCCAACCTAAGGTCCAAAATTCAATTATAAGTCCTAAAAAACCTATAGACAACAATAGTGGACTTACTACAGGATTGGTAACAAATCGGCTTATATTCTCTGCCCAATTTGGATAAATATATACTATTTTAGCATCTTTAAGATTTAGGAAATCTAAAACTTCTTCAATACTTGAAGCACTATCATCTACAAAATTTAATTTTATAGCCTGTTCAGCATTTAAAGTTAATATTTTATCTTTTTCTATTATATCTTTAATTTCTATATCTTTGTCAACCATGGCGGCTGCTATCTCTTCCGAACGCCCTCTACTTAAGGCAGTAGAAGTAAATTCAGCTCTTAAGGCTGAAATATTTTTTTCATCTGCCGGCCTTGGTTCTGCCGCACCGATACTGGCACTTTTATCTATTAGAATATATTCTGCAGATAGAGCAATTAGAGCTCCTGCAGACCATGCTCTATTTTTAATGTAGGCTACGCTTGGTATATTTAGGCTCATTATCTTATCTCTTATCTGGGTAGCGGCGTCAACCCTTCCTCCGAAGGTATCAATTTCTAAAATAACCGCTTTTGCCTTGTTTAATACCGCTTCTTCTAAAGCTCGCTGAACATAAGAAGATAAACCTAAGTCAATTGTTCCTTTGATAGACACTAAATATACTTCATCTGTTTCATTTGCGTAAGTATTTAGAGCAATTAAACTAAAAATTACAAATAGAGTCATAATTATAAGAAATATCTTGCGCTTTTTATTTAAATTAGATTTTATTATCAAATAATTTACACTCCCAAATTAGTCGTTAGTTTCAAATACAGTTATCAATTATCATTATACAGCTAAAAACTTAAAACGAAAAGCGAAAAAGCATAATTGTTATTTAAGAATCCTGAAGTCAGGAGTCAGAAGAATATAATCTAATAATTTAAAATAATTCTGAATACTGGATTCTGTTTTCGGGCTTCTTGGCCAATTTACTAATTAACTAAGTGACTAATTAACGAATCGAAATATATATTTAAATTATAAAAACAAAGAAAGACTCAAAATACTTGCTAAAGCAAGTCTGAGTCTTTCTTTGTTTTTAATATTAATTTTTTGCATTATCCAGTAAGTCCCGTACCATTTTATTAACTACTTTCCCATCTGCTTTACCCCTTAATTGGGGTATGATTTCTCTCATGGCAGGACCAATGTCTTGTAGACCTTTAAATCCAAATTTTATAATAGTTTCTTTTACTATTTTCTCTACTTCTTCCTCAGATAATTGCTCAGGAAGATATTTTTTCACTATTTCAATCTCTTTTTTTGCCTTATCAGCAAGTTCCGGTCTTTGACCTTTGTTAAAAATATCTAAAGATTCTTCCAACTTTTTTAAATTATTGGCTACTATCCCAATAACTTCATCTTCGGTTAGTTTATCCTTTTTAGAGATTTCAGCGTTTTTAATTGCTGCCCTAATCAATCGTAAGGTCGATAATTTTAATTTTTCGTTTCCCTTTAATGCCTTCTTCATATCATTAAAAATAACTTCTTCTAACGATAATTGTTTTGACATCTAAAATCTACCTCTTTTTTTCAGTTTCCTCTGAGCAGCAAGCGCTTTCTTTTTCCTTCTCACGCTTGGTTTTTCATAATATTCATGACGCCGAAGATCGGATATTATTCCACTCTTCTGGCATTCCTTTTTAAACCTCCTAAGAGCGTGATCCATTTCTTCATTATCTTTAACTTTTATTTTGGCCATATTTACACCTCCCATCTTCTGCATATTAGGTTAACAAAATGATAGGTTATGGGCGAAATTACAATAATATCATTCTGTTTATCAAATTTAATTACAAAACATCAAGTTTAAATTACTATTTAAACTATCCAAATAAATATCTTTCATATTATATAATACAACTATAAATTTATCAAGAAATTATTGTGCGTTG
>DMCY01000089.1 GCA_003451675.1 Candidatus Atribacteria bacterium | reverse complement strand
TGAAAGCATTCCTGTAATAAATGAAAATGCTCTTTGAAAAATAAATAACCCCCAGTTATCATTATGGTAAATGTGTGTGTAAGCTAAAACGCACAAATACCATAAAATAACCGGAGGTTATGAAATAATGAAAAAACATTCTTTCTCGAAACTGGAGGCCATTACCCCTAATACACTCATTGTTGGTGTAGACATTGCCAAAAATACCCACTGGGCCAGGTTCACCGACTACCGGGGTATTCCCCTGGGCAAGGCCCTCAAAGTCTCAAACAACAAAGCAGGCTTTAAGAATATTCTAACAAGTATCAAAGGTGTTGGCAAGCAAAACGATCTACCCAAAGTTATCCTGGGATTAGAACCAACCGGCCACTACTGGAAGCCCCTGGCCAATTATCTGGTTGGACATGGAATCAAGGTTGTGCTAATTAATCCCTATCATACCAAAAAAGCCAAAGAACTGGATGACAACAGTCCCACCAAGAATGACAAAAAGGATGCCTTGACCATCGCCAGGCTCCTCCGTGATGGCCGCTTTTCCCAGCTCTACCTACCCCAGGATGTCTTTTCCGAACTGAGAGTCTTATCCAGTACCCGAGTCAGCCTCTTAAAGCGCCAGAACGCAATAAAGAATACCATCAGGGCCGTCTTAGATGAATACTTCCCTGAACTGGTAACCGTCTTTAAATATCCCTTCAAAGGGAAAGCCTGCCGACAGATCCTAAAATCCTGTCCCTTCCCATCTTTGCTACTAAAACTGGGTAGGGATAAAGTACTCACCCAGATTAAAAAGGCAGTGCAAAAGACGATCGGTCAAAAGAGGGTAGAACAACTTTTCCAGGCAGCCCAAGACTCCATCGGGGTGAACTATGGTATCCAATCAGCCAGGCTGAAATTAACATTATTGATAGAAGAATTAGAACTGATGGAAAAACAACTGGACCAGTTAGAAACTGCCATGGAACAGGCCTTGACTCTTACCGGTTTCAAAGAGATTATCTTAAGTATACCGGGTGTCGGAATCGTAACAGCAGCCAGCTTCTTAGGCAATACCGGTGACCCCTTAAGATTTACCCATCCCCGCCAGATCAGCAAACTAGCCGGCTACAATCTCACAGAGGACAGCTCCGGAGAAAATAAGAGTAAAACGACCATCTCCAAACGGGGGAGAAAACAGCTCAGGAATGTCTTATACCAGATGGCCAGAACCACCGTAGCGGTCAATTCTGAGATGAAAACACTCTATCACTACCTAAAGACCAGACCTCATAACCCATTGAAGAAGAAACAGGCCTTGGTGGTAATCTCTAAGAAAATTATTACCATTATCCATAGCCTACTCAAAAAGCAAACTCAATACCAGGCAGAATTGGTCTTTAACCAGTTTCGAAAGAATCAGCTAAAACAAGTTGCTTAAGTAACATACCGATAAAGCGGAGATAAGGAGGTCATCTCCATGAGCCCAATGAGGCAGTATCAAAGCTTTTAAAAGCCTATCTCCGCTTTAATCCTGTAAAACTGAACGAAGGAATGTCAGGGCATAGACCCAGCGAGAAATGATAGGGTTAGTTTTGGGATTAGATCGGTTATTAGATTTAAAATTCTTCGTATTTCTAAGAATAACGGAGATATATAAAGAAAAACTTTCAAAGAAAGAGATAGGAGATATAAAATGAAAGCTTTGCTGATTGTTGATGTACAGAATGATTTTTTAATGGGAGGTTCTCTGGCAGTGAAAGATGCGGAAGATGTAATACCAGTTATCAATAAATTGATGGATAAATTTGACTTAGTCATGGCTTCAAAGGACTGGCATCCTACTAAGACCGTACATTTTGAAAAATGGCCAGCTCATTGTGCTGCTGATAGCAAGGGAGCCGAATTTCACCCTGAACTTGCAGATGATAAAATAGACCAAATTTTTTATAAAGGAACTGGAAATAAAGATGATGGTTATTCTGCTTTTGAAGCAACTAATATCGAACTAGTAGATTTTTTAAGAAAAAAACAGGTTCAGGAACTTTATATTTGCGGAATTGCCCTGGAATTTTGCGTTAAATCCACTGCCTTAGATGCATTAAAAGAGGGTTTCGACATTTTTTTAGTAAAAGATGCTATTGCTACTTTTTCCAAAGAAAAAGAAGAAGTTGATAAAAAGTACTCTGAAATTGAAAAAGCAGGAGCAAATGTTATACTCTCAAATCAGATAAATTAAAAACAAAAGGTACAAAATGAAGTGGAAAATATTGTTTGCTATCTATTTTAAAGAAAATTATTGATATGTTAAAATTTAATAAGATGATATTTAATTGATGAAGTATCCAAAACTATAAAGAGATGTCTCTGCTTAAGGAGGAGAAATTGGCTACAAATAATCAGAAAGATGTAGAAGAATTCTGGAAAGAGAAAGAGCAGGAACTGGGAGAAGCAATTAAGGGGAAGGATATGAGTGAATATATTAGTGGATATCAGAGATTAAAAGAAAAAACCTGGGGGCTTCTCTACTATACAAAAAGCTCATTTTATTTTCAAACTTTTCCAAAGAGAAATTGGCTGATTTCTTTAATAGGAGTTGGCGGTGGTAAAGCAGAAAGTTCTGGAGATATATTTATTTTTAATATAATGTGGGAAAAAGTTAAAGAAATAACTTTACCTGCCCAAAAAAATCCCATATTATCATTTCTGTCTCCCCCTGATAATCGTGTTTTTATTAGATATAAAGTTGATAGTCAAGAAGAAGTATTAACTCTGGCTATGTACTCCCGGAATAGCAGAAAAAATTTTTTAGAGTGTTACCAACAAGCAAAAAAGTAACTTAAACCTCTTCTTGAGGTTTTTGAAAATTACCTGTTAAGCGGGTGTGATATGTACTAACAAAAATACGTACTTTGAATATTGATATATAGTAATTTTGTAAAATATAGCGTAAAGAGAACACCTATTATGGACACCACTAATTACCATCAAACTGTAAGTAAAAATGCAGAGATTAAGAACACGATAAAAAAAAGTCGCTTTATTGCCTCAATTAAAGAAATAGAAAATGAAGAAGAGGCAAAATTATTCTTAAAGTCGATTACTCAGAAATTTCCAGATGCCACACATCATTGCTGGGCATATAAATACGGGTTAGGGAAAGAGACAGTATTGCAATATTCAGATGGAGGGGAGCCTGCCAATTCAGCTGGACCACCTATACTGCAGGCTATAAAAAAGGAAAAAGTAACCAATGTAATGGTGGTTGTGAGTCGCTATTTCGGTGGAAATAAATTGGGGATTAGTGGCCTTATCCAGGCTTATCGAGAAAGTGCATTGCAGGGATTGCAGGTTGCCGGGAAAGTAAAAAAAATATCATTACGGGAATTTATAATTGAAAATATAGAATACCAGACATTAGGGAATATCCTTCAATCTATTGAGAGCCAGTCAGGTCGCATTGAAGATATAATTTACAGTAAGAGGATAAAAATAAAGGCTTTTCTTCCGGAACAATATCAAAAATGGATTACACAGGTGGTAAAAAGTGCTAGCAGGGGAGAAGGAAAAGTTAAACTTGGCAAATTGCGCTGGTATCGTATACAATAATATTGCAATATAAAATATCATTGTAAGTTATAAAATAATGGTGAAAGATAAATTTATTTAACCATGAAAAACCTACTTCTTAGAAGGTAGTAATGGTTAAATAAATTGCTTTTACTATTAAAAGAATAAAAAAATCTACATGATAATTTTTCAACTGAACTCTAAAGTAGGAATTTGTATCACTTAGAAATATTATGGTTAAATAAAACTTAATGAAAAGAGAGTGTGACTAAGTAAACAAGAAAAAATCAAACCTCTTTAAGAGGTTTTTTAAAGCCACCCGATTTGTGGGTGCGATATTTTCTTATATTATTTGAAAAATATAAAGGGAAATTCTATGAATACACTCATCGTTTATTACTCTCGTTCTGGTAGGACAAGAAAAATTGCAAACCAGATTGGCTTAAAAATTAAGTCAGATATAGAAGAAATAAAAGATAAAAAAAACAGATCTGGGATATTTGGCTTTATAAACAGTGGCAATGAAGCCCATCTTAAAAAAACTATTCCCATAGACGAATTAGAGAAAGATCCATCTCAATATGAAACCGTAATTATCGGAACTCCTATTTGGGCCAACACTCTCTCTACTCCTATTAGAAGCTTTTTGAAGGAATATCAGCAAAAGTTAAAAAGAGTAGCATTTTTCTGTACCAGTATGGGTTCCGATCCAAAGCCAGTTTTTTTGGCAATGGAGAAATTAGCTGCACAAAAACCAATAACTGTGATAAATATTACAGCTCGTGATATAAAAAGAATGTTCCATTTAGAAATGGTCGATAAATTTGTTCAAGACATAAAACAGGCAAATAAATGATAAGAGGTAAATGATAAAAAAAGAACAATTTGAGGAACTGGTGGTAAAGGCAATCAGTGAATTGCCTGAATACTTCAGAAAAAAAATAGAGAACGTAACTATTCATATTGAAGATTCCCCTGATAAAAAAACATTAAAAGAACTGGGACATACATCACCTTATTCATTATTAGGCCTCTATCAGGGAGTACCCGTAACTCGTCGAGGGATACATTATCGCAATGTAATGCCAGACCGCATTACTATTTTTCGAAAACCAATTTTAAATAAGAACAAGAATCCCCAGGCAATTAAAGATGACATAAAACGGGTTGTATTACACGAAATAGGCCATTATTTTGGACTGAGTGAGCACGAGTTATATGTTATAGAAATGGAACATTTTAATAGGAAAAGGTCATAAATCTAGCTAAATATTCTACTACCTGGTTTAACCAGCCTGATTCCTTGTTTACATAAGGGACATTCTTTTTCATTGTAAATTTCAATATTTAACTTTATTCCACTATAAACAGTTATTCCGAGGTCTGTATCCATTGGTCTTCTATCAACTATACAGGCAACTCCAAGTACATTAGCCCCCATTTCTTCTACTAGATTTTTTACTTCTAAAGTAGATTTGCCGCTAGTGATAACATCCTCGCTAATCAAGACATTAGTGCCTTTTTTGATTGAGAAACCACGTCTTAAAGTAGTTTTGCCATTAACCCGTTCGGTAAAAATTGATTCCAGCTTAAGCTGTCTACCCATTTCATAAGAAGTAATAATTCCACCCATTGCCGGGCCAACTATTGTATTGAGATTCAAATTTTTAATTTCACCACAGACTATTTTTATTATCTGTTCCGCATACCAGGGGAATCTTAAGGCTTTCGCGCATTGTATATATTTATTAGAATGCTTTCCTGATGAAAGTAAAAAATGGCCTTTCAATAAGGCACCTGTTTCTTCTAAAATATGCAGAATTTCTGTATTATCCATTGCAATACTCCTTTTAATCTATAATGCCTATAATATCTGAAATATTTGAAACATTATTACTCTTTAAATAATTTTCTAAATCTTTAATGATAATCTCTCCCACCCTGGGATTAAGAAAGTTTGCTGTTCCAATTTGTACTGCCCGAGCACCAGCCATTAAAAATTCCAGAACATCTTGATAATCAACAATACCTCCGATACCGATTACTGGTATTTTAACCTGTTTGGCCACTTCATGAACCATCCTGAGGGCTATTGGTTTAATACATGGTCCTGATAGACCAGCATAAGTATTCTCGAAAATTTTCTTTTTTTCATTTACATTAATAGCAAAGGACTTAAAAGTGTTAATTAGTGATATTGCGTCTGCGCCTTCTTCCTCGCAAATTCTGGCTATTCTGGTAATATCATCAGCGTCAGGGCTTAGTTTTACCATAAGAGGAATTTTTACTACTTTTCTGGTTTCTTTAACAACTTCTCTGGTAGTTGTTTCTTTAATGCCGAAAGGAAGATTATTCTCTTTTATATTAGGACAGGAAATATTAAGTTCAATCATATCAACATTTTGCCTGGAGATTTTATCACAGGCCTTTACATAATCATCCAAGCTTGTCCCGCTAATATTTATAATATGGGCCACGTTTAGAGATTGCATATAGGGGAGTTCATTTTTTATAAAGTTCTGGATGCCAGGATTTTCCAATCCAACACTATTCAGCATGCCCGAAGAGGTTTCCCAAACCCGGATACCTTGATTCCCGTTTCTGGGATATAAAGTTAAACCTTTGCTGACAATCCCGCCCAGTTTCTCTATATCATATATTTCCGAATATTCCCGTCCAAAGCCAAAGGTTCCGGATGCCATAATAATTGGATTTTTTAAATGAATACCTAATAAATTTATATCTAATAAGCCACTCACAAAAAGACATCCTTTCCTCTGAAAACAGGCCCGTCTTTACAAACTTGCTTGTTACCATTTTTTGTTTGGCATGTGCAGACAAGACAAGCTCCAACCCCGCATGCCATCCTCTTTTCCAGAGAGACATAATGTTCAATATTGAGTTTGCGTGCCTGTTTTTCGATTTTTTTCATCATTAACTCTGGTCCACAACTGAAAATAGTGTTATATTTTTCATATGGAATGTAATCAGTAATAAATTGACCATAAGTTACCTTTAGATAATCACTGTAAAAATCAAAAGATGATTCGAAATTATTTTTTTCCTGCAAACCGAGAAAAGTGTGAATTCTATACTCTTTATGATGTTTTTTTAACTGTTTTAGAGCATAGAATAGGGGAGCGATTCCAGTTCCGCCACCAACCAGGGCAATATCTCCTTTAACTACCATGGGGAAGCCGTTACCATAAGGACCATATATATTGATTTCATCTCCACTTTTGCAGTTAGCTAAAATAGCAGTTCCTTTACCAATTTTCTTATATAGGAAAATAATGCCATCATTTTCCAGATCATAAACACTCATTGGGCGGTTCAAAAACATAAATTGGCTGTCTTTTCTAATCATAAAGAATTGGCCTATTTTGGCTTTATATTTTCCAGAGATTTTTAACAAATAAAAATTACTTTTTAAAGTTTGATTATATTCTATTAGAGCCATTGAAGTATATCCTTTTTCATTGCCAATACTTTTTGCCGGGTAATCTTGACAAAATTTTTTGTCTCATCTATTCCCCGATGAGCAGCTATTATTCCCCTGGATGAATTAATAACTGCATTAATGTTTTTATCGAATATTTTTGCTAGGTCTTGGCCACTGCCACCCTGTTTCCCATAGCCGGGAATAAGGAAAAAAGTATGTTTTGCATGTTTTTTTATCATAAGAAATTCATCAGGGAAGGTCAAGCCTACTACTGAACCTATATTGCTATATCCAGAATTTCCTCTATATTTTTCTCCCCATTCTTCAATTTTCTGGGTTATATGCATAAATAAAGGTTTGCCATCTAGTTCTAATTTTTGAAAATCTTTAGAGCTGGGATTAGAAGTTTTTGCCAATATAAAGAGTCCTTTTTCTCCTGTATCCAGGTATTTAAAATATGGTTTAATAGCATCAAATCCCATATAAGGATTAATAGTTAAAAAATCTGCTTCAAAGTCACCCGAAAAGTGACCTTTAGCGTATTGCTCAGCCGTTGAAGATATATCTCCTCTTTTTATGTCAGCAATAACTATTCCTTCCTTTTCTTTGATGTAAGAAAGGGTTTTTTGATATGCAATTAAACCTCTAACTCCATATGCCTCATAGAAGGCTATCTGTACTTTGTAACATGCCGCTAAATCAAAAGTATTATCTATTATATTTTTGTTGAAAAGGAATATTTTTTCATCAATACTTAGATTATTTTTGTCTTTAATATAGCCAGGAAGATAATCAAAATTAGTGTCGAGTCCGATGCAAATCGGTCCTCTTTCATTAACCAATTTATATAGTCTGTCTATTATCATATTTTATTTCTCCGTTTTTAATAGTCATTAGTACTTCACCATAAACACTATGGCCTATAAATGGCGTATTTTTTGATTTGGATTTAAATTTTTTTTCACCGATAATATATTTTTTTGCCAAGTCTACTAGAACAAAATTTGCATTTGTTTTCTGATTGAATTTTGTTGATTTTTTGTTTAGCATTTTGGACGGTGTTTCAGACATCAATTTGCTTAATAATTTAATATTAACATTATTTTTCTTAAAAATAGTGTAGACGAGAGAAAAAGCCAGTTCTAATCCAATTAAACCACGAGCGCCTCTTTTTTTGTCATATTCGCAATGTGGTGCATGATCAGTTGCAATAATATCTATGGTGCCATCAAGGACCCCCTTCAATAATTCTTCTGTATCTTCCTTTTCTCGAAATGGTGGGTGTACAATGTAATCCAGTCCATAGCTAAATAAATGATGGGGGGTTATTTCACAGGTAACATTTAAATTATCTTTTTTGGCAGATCTTATTAATTTAATGCTTTCTTTTTTACTTACATGACAGATATGTAAGTTTCCACCATATGTCCTTAATAATTCGAGATCCCGTTCAATCATTTTTACTTCCGGTTCACAATGAGTAAGCAGTTTAAAATTGTAATTTGAAGAGGATTGCAAGGCATCAATCATTACCTTTTTATCAGCAATCGGTTCACCGTCATTAGAAAAGAGCCTGGTATAGTTTGTCATAGATTTAAAATTGACCAATTGCTTGCTTTTAAGACCTTTGGTAACAGCAGAAACTGGAATAATATCACACATGTTTAATGATTTGCCTTTCTTGATGATATATTTTATTATATCTGGATTATCACAAACAGGCTTGGTATTAGCCATACAACAAATAGTTGTAAATCCACCAGCTAATGCTGCGTGATTTCCAGATTTCAAATCTTCTTTATAGGTATATCCTGGATCTCTTAAGTGGCAATGTAAGTCTAAAAAAGAAGGCAATAGTGCCAGACCTTTTCCATTTGTAATATTTGCAGAATTATTTTTTAAATCAAGATCTTTAATTTCCTTAAAAGTATTTTTGGATAATAAAATATTTGTGTTTCTATCTGTATCAGAATCAATGATTCTTATATCTTTAAAAATTATTGTCATGAATCTTTCCTATAGTGTTGTTTTTTCATGGCAGTATTCGCATTGATATTCTTTTGTAACAGGATTAACCAGGGTAAATTCAATATCCCCAACATCTTCAATAGTACTAATACATCGCGGGTTTTTGCATTTTAATATCCCATATACTTTTCTGGGAAGCTCCAATTTTATTTTTTTCTTTCTTTTTCCATTTTCAATAATATTGATAGTAACTCCTGAATCAATAAGGCCAAGTACTGTTAAATCGAGATAAATATCATTTTCAATTTTAATTAAATCTTTAACTCCCATTTTTTTTGAAGGAATATTCTTGAGCAATACAACTGTATCTTCTAATTTGTCCAATCCTAATTGACTAAAAATTTTGTAACCATTACCGGATTTGATGTGATCAATTACAATGCCTTTTTTTAATTTAGAAACATTTATCATAATTTATCTCCTTTCCCCAATATCTTGGATATTAAGGCCATTCGAATATACATTCCATATTTTGCCTGTTTAAAATAAACTGCTCTCTCATCTTGATCTACTTCGGCTGCTATTTCATTTACTCTAGGTAGAGGGTGCATTACAATCATATCGTTTTTTGCCTTTTTCATTATACTATTATCCAAAATATAAGAATCTTTCAGGCGAAGATATTCCTCTTCACTAAAGAATCTTTCTTTTTGGATTCTAGTCATATATAGGATATCAAGCTTATCAATACTATTTTCTAAAGAATAAGTTTCTTGAAACCTATTATTACCAATCTCTTCTTTGATATAATCTGGAATTCGTAATTCTTCTGGAGAAATAAATACAAAATTAATACCGGGATATTGTAAAAGTATTTTTGTTAGGGAGTGAGTTGTCCTTCCAAATTTTAAATCACCACATAATCCAACAGTAAAATTAGAAATAGTTCCTTTTAGTTGATGTATTGTTAATAAATCTGTCAATGTTTGTGTCGGATGTTGATGACTACCATCACCACCGTTTATGATTGGAACTTTAGAATATTTAGAAGCCAGTTTGGGTGCCCCTTCTTTGGGATGTCTCATGATGATTAAGTCTGCATAACAAGAGATAGTCTGAATAGTATCAATAAGACTTTCTCCTTTTGATACTGAAGAGGTCATGGCATCAGCAAAACCTATTACTTGTCCTCCTAATCTCAGAATAGCGGATTCAAAGCTAAATTTTGTTCTGGTAGAGGGTTCATAGAATAGAGTTGCTATTAAATTACCTTTGCATAAATCAGAATAATCTTTTTCCCTGGTAATTATTTTTCCAGCAAATTTTAATAAATCATCTATCTCTGCTAATGAAAAATCATTAGCCTCAATTAAATTTCTGCCTTTGATCATATTGTTATTTCCTCCTTCTTAGCCTCACTAGGGCTAAATTAAAGTTATTCTACGTAAAAAAAACCTTTCCGTATAGAATACGAAAAGGTTAGAATTTTATCTTATGATTCGTTAAGATACTTTTAATTTTAATATTTTTTATCATCTGAGAACCTTTCTAGTATCCCGTACTAGATTAAAGATATCTTTTCTAAAATCATATAATATAGCTAGGCAAATTGTCAATGAATTTATTTGTATTGTTACCAATTTAGTTTTAACCAAGGTGCTTGGATTAGCAAACAACGCACCCGCAAAGATGGTGGCTTTAAGAATTTCTAAAAAGATGTTTTTTTCATGGTTAAATAACTCTAATAAAATATGTTAAAGTTTCATATGAAAAACTGTGAAAAACAATGCTTTTATATTATAATGTTAAGTGCATAAAATAATATTATGTATTATTATATAGGAAAATTATTTATAATTATTATGGAGGATAAAAATTAATATTCAATTTATTGAAACTCATGCTCACCTGGATATGATTGAAAGGGAGCCAGTAGAAGTTATCGATGATGCTTGTGCAAAGGGTGTTATGAAAATTGTTACTATTGGCATAGACTTGGAGTCGAGTAAAAAGAATATAAATTATGCATCACAACATAGAAATGTTTTTACTGCGATTGGTTTTCACCCCCATGAGAGCAAAAAAATGAAACGTGATGAATTTTATCAGTTGGAGGCAATGCTGACTAATGCAAAAAATGTAGCCCTTGGTGAGATAGGCTTGGATTATTATTATATGCATAGCAACAAAGAAGAACAACAAAGGGCATTTAGAGAGCAAATTGATCTAGCCAAAAAGTATAATTTACCTATAATTATCCATGATAGAGATGCACATTATGATACTATACAAATATTAGAAGAAAAGGCAAAAAACATGAGAGTTGTTTTGCATTGTTTTTCGGGCGACAGAGATATGGCCCAATGGTGCATAAAAAATGGATATTATTTTGGGATTGGAGGAGTGGTAACCTTTAAAAATGCCCGCGATCTGGTAAATATTGTGGAAGAGATTCCCATTGAAAATATATTACTAGAAACAGATTCTCCATTTCTTACTCCAGCACCTTTTCGTGGAAAACCAAATGAGCCAAAATATATACCAATAATTGC
>DMCY01000047.1 GCA_003451675.1 Candidatus Atribacteria bacterium | reverse complement strand
AAGAAAAAAAAGTGTATATCTGCCCAAAAGGAAAGGAACTACATTATTACCGGATAAGGAAGAAAGAGGGAAAGATAATCGGCTATGAATACCGCAATTATGCTGCCTGCAAAGATTGTGAATTTAAAGAAAGATGCACTAAAGCCAAGAAAGGCAGAACGATCTGCCGGCATGCTGACCAGGACTTCCTTGACCGGATTGATGCACAAACCAAAAGGAACATGAAAAAATATAAGCTCCGGCAGATGATTGTAGAACACCCCTTTGGTACCATAAAACGAGGCTGGGGAGCTTATTTCTTTCTAACCAAAAGAAAGGTTTCGGTTAGTGTTGAGATCTCTCTATCCTTTCTGGCCTATAATCTTAAAAGGGTGATCAATATCCTGGGGACAGAGGAGATATTAAGAAGATTAAGACAGAGAAGGAAAGTGGTACTGGCATAAGTATTACTTTTGCCTTTAAGCCTATTTTATTTTAGAAGAAGTCTCATTTTTCCGGTAAATATGTCCGGTGATAGGGGTCACTCTAATAAAGGATGGATGGTTTGCGTTTTATGAAAAATATTATTATTAATTTTCACACAGTCTGCCGTCCCCTGTCACGATACAAATCATCCTTGTTATAAACTATTAGTCAACATTAAACGATATGAAAGGATATATTATGGTTAAAAGATTAGATAAAATAAATAAAAAAGCAGAAATAGCAAATCAGGCATTTTGGGATGAGATAGCTCCGGTTCATTATAAATCATATGATATCGAAAAACTAAAACAGGGAAAATCATTGATTGATGAAATACAGAAAAAGGAAATAGGAAGCGTAAAAGACAAATTCTTGCTGCACCTTCAATGTCATACCAGTACCGATTCATTGTCCTGGGCCTTAGAAGGTGCTCAGGTGACTGGAGTAGATTTTTCCAGGGAATCTATAAAAATAGCCAATGAATTAAAAAGAAGATTAGGTTTAGAAGCCCGGTTTATCGAATCAAATATTTATGATTTACCCAACACTCTGAAAGAGAAATTTGATATTGTCTATACTTCCCAAGGAGTATTAACCTGGTTAAAGGATATAAAAGAATGGGGGAAGCTAATTTCTCACTATATGAAACCCGGTAGCATCTTTTACATAATGGAAACACATCCATCGTTTTATATGTTTGATTATGATAAAAAGGGAGAGTTAAAAATTAAGTATCCTTATTTCCCCGGGGAAGAACCAACTCTTTGGGATGACAATACTCCGGATTACTCCGATAGGGAATATATCCCCAAGAATCCGACTTATGAATGGGCCTGGCCATTAGGTGAAATTGTTGCATCTTTAATCGAAGCTGGTTTGAAAATTGAATTTTTACATGAATATAATAAATTGTTTTATAAAGGGTTTCCTGGTATGGTACAAGATGAGGAGGGATGGTGGTTTCTGCCCGAATACAAAGGAATGCTCCCCTTAACCTTTACCCTAAGAGCTAAGAAAATATAATATTCATGAATAACCACAAGAAATAGTCGTTACATTTTCTTTATTAAATATTTTGAGAATAAATTCCGCTAATTTTGATAAGAGGATTATATAATTGAAGAATAAAAGAAATATCTCAAAAACAGATAAAAGAAGAGTAGAAGTGGTTTCTTATAATTCAAATTGGAAGGAAATGTATAAAGAAGAGTCAGAAAAGATTAAAAATATTTTAAATGATATTATAATCGATAGTCATCATATAGGAAGCACCGCTATACCCGGAATTAAAGCAAAACCTGTAATTGATATACTTGTGGAAGTAAAAAATATTGAAGAAGTGGATCAATATAATTATAAAATGAAAGAACTAGGGTATGAAGTAATGGGTGAATATGGGATTCCAAAAAGAAGGTTTTTTAGAAAGGGAGGAAACAAGAGAACCCATCATGTTCATATATTTCAAGTGGGAAATGAAGAAATTAAAAGACATATCAATTTTAAAGAATATTTGATTGCTCACCCGGATAAAGCTCGGGAATATTCAAAATTAAAAGAAAAATTAGCAAATAAATATACTTACGATGTTGAAAATTATACCCAGGGCAAGAGTAATTTTATCAAAAAAATTGGTTTTTTGTAGCCATGAAAATTCAACCCGATGAAATAGTGAATAATTCCGATAATTATACCGGTGCTATTCAACCTATAGGGATAATGTTCTTTTCCGATGAAATGGTCTATCCTTTAAAAATTAGTACTTTAAGTGCCCCCTCCTGGGGAACGGAAGTATTAATCTATGCTTTTTCCGATGAAAGAGTAACTTTCCCCGGAGCTACAGAAGAATATAATGCCATTATTACTCCTGACCAGTTAAAGGAATATCCCATATTACAGGGTCTAATAGATGAAACCTTTACTTTAACAAAGCTGAGAAAAAATTTTAGTGCTGAAGAAATGAACGAGGATTTAATATTAGTTCCCGTTCCTAAATATATAGCTTTAGGAAGCATCATAGATTTGAATTGTCCGGTAGGACAGTTTATTTTGATTGCAGGAATTTTTATCTTCTTATTAAAGACAAAGAAGAGAAATACTTAAAAATATTTGAATTTGAAAACATTTTATGATAGTATTTTAGTGGTTATATTTTTTTAGTGATATTTTGCATAGTTTATTATTGTATAAATTAAATATAGAAGTTAAAAAATCTTAAAAAAGTTGAAAAAGGCAAACTATCCGAAAGGATAGGACGCAAAGTTATGGGTCTAAAACATTTTTAGTTATGACCGCCAGACTGCCGGCTTTTATTTTTTTTGCAAAATAAAAGCAATAGTGTAAGTTCTACCAATATACAGATAAAATTTGTTATTTGTAACTTTCTTTATCGTTACAAAAATGTCTGTATAATGGGAGTGCTTTTACAGTAAGCTTATAGTTAGGAATATTACTAAAGGCAGTCAAAAAAATGTTTAAAAAACCTTATGGAAATGGATTGGCCCATATAAGGGGCAAAGAAAACACCAAGGAAGAACTACTAAAAGAAATAGAAAAGTTGCGACAGAGAATTAATTATTTAGAGAAATTACAGAATGTTCCCCGAAATGTCAAAGAGGAATCAGAAGAATATCCTGATCCTCCCGAAGAATCAGTTAAAACTTGTACCCTTGAACCAACAAAGATTAAGGAGCAGTCTTTGCTGGAGATTATAAGCTTTCAGAAGGCCGAGGATAACCTGCAGGAGAGGGAAGAGGGTTTTGAAAAGATCAGCTTAACAGAACCAAATGCTATCATTATAGCCGATAAAGAAGGAAGGATTGTCTTCTGGGACAAGGCTACAGAAAGGATTTTCGGTTATTCCCCAAAAGAGGCCCTAAGAAGAAAATTAACTGATATTCTTATCCCCTCAGAATACCACGAGGCTTTTAAAGAAGGTTTTGCTAAATTTAAAGAAACAGGCAGAAATTTAATTGTAAATAGAGTTGTGGAATTTATTTCCAAAAGGAAGGATGGAATTGAATTCCCTATAGAGATGTCTCTAATCCAGATTAAAGAAAATGAAAAATGGCATTTGTTAGCCATTATCCGTGATATAACCAAACGTAAACAAACAGAGGAAAGACTCAGACAGAGCTACCGGAAATTAGAAGAAATGATAGATAACACTGTAGATATCTTGGTAAAGATAATTGAGACAAGAGACCCTTATACTTCAGGTCACCAGAAGAGGGTATCAAAAGTGTCTGTGGCCATTGCTCGAGAATTAGGACTTTCTGAAAGAGAAATTAAACTGATAAAAATCAGCGCTCTGGTCCATGATATCGGAAAGGTAAGTATACCTACAGAGATATTGAGTAAACCGGACAAATTAGCGGAGATTGAATTCAGTTTAATCAAAACCCATTCCCGTACTGGTCATGACATCTTAATGAATATAAACTTTCCCTGGGCAGTAGAAAAGATTGTCCTTCAGCACCATGAAAGGATGGATGGTTCAGGATATCCCCAAGGATTAAAAGGTAATGAGATTCTAATAGAAGCCAAGATTATAGCTGTGGCTGATGTAGTAGAGGCGATGTCCTCCCACCGTCCTTATCGACCAGCTCTCGGTATCGATAAAGCCCTGGAAGAAATTTCCCAAAATCGTGGCATCCTTTATGAGCCTGAAGTTGCAGATGCCTGCCTTCAGCTATTTAGAGAGAAAAGATTTAAGTTTTAACCTCACGTTAACCTGCCTTTGCTCTATTTTCTGTTTATAATTTATAAAACCCCATTTCTTTATTGGATAAACTCCAGTAGGAATCCATTTCTTCTTTTTCTCCAGCCATGATACAGGGGACGGCAGACTGTGTGAAAAGTAAACTTTAACTTACATATAACCACATAATATGGTATAATATAACCATAGAATACGATAAATAAGAAAGGTGAAATTATGGGATATATTAAAGGTGAAGATAGAAATCAGACTATACTCTTTCCTGAAAGTATAGATGAATATGTAAGTGACAACAATTCCATTCGGATAATCGATGAATACATCAATCAGCTTGACCTGGAGAGCTTACACTTCAATAGGGCAGTTACCCCCTCTATGGGCAGACCACCCTATCACCCCAAAGATATGTTAAAACTCTACCTCTACGGCTACCTCAACCGCATCCGCTCCTCCCGAAGGTTAGAACAGGAAGCCACCAGGAATTTAGAGGTCATCTGGCTACTCAGGAAACTAAAACCTGACTTCAAGA
>DMCY01000051.1 GCA_003451675.1 Candidatus Atribacteria bacterium | reverse complement strand
CCTGATTTGGTAATCTTAATAAACATAAATATATTATACCATATATATTTACATTATCAAGTGTTATAATAATAAATATTGTTATTTGTTGCACTACATATTCTAAGGCCAAAAAACAAAATGCTTATTTTACAATGGTTTTAGAGGGTTAAATGCCTAAAATTTGCTTGCAAGTGTCAAACTCAGGGGGGAAAAGTGTACTTAGGGTTTAAGATATCAGCAATAAACTGTAAGAGATTGATAAAAGGGTTGATGAATAGACCAAAAGGAAGCCTTCCTGCTCTTTTATATAACCATTTATTTTCGTTATTCAGTTTTCAAAGGACATACAGAGTTAAATTTGCTGCTTAAGTTAAATATATTAGTTTAAATACTTAG
Organism: Candidatus Atribacteria bacterium; assembly: GCA_003451675.1. The sequence goes on along the minus strand of DMCY01000051.1, from coordinate 26,517 downwards.
TTTTTGGGAGATAATCATTCTATAAAATTTTCAAAATTCCTCCTTTTTAATAAATATAATAATTTAGTTAGAAGTATGTGAAAATAATATTTTATTTTTGGTGTAATTAATAATATGTTCTTTAATAGTTGTTTTCGCCATTACTCCTTCTCTATTTTTTTATCAAATAATATGTAAAAATCATGAGCCTTATCGTGAATATAATCATGAATATTATAACATTATATAATGAAGAACTCTACCCTTGCCTTGAGACTTCAATACCTGTAATTCGAGAAGTTTATTTATTTCATCTAATGCAGCCCTATTAGAAAGCTTAAACATCTCTCTTACATCTCGATTGGTTATTTTCCCATTTTGGTTTATAAATTCTATAATCCTTATTTGCCTTTCGGTTAAGGCGATCTGTTTGCCTTTTGCTTTCCTTAATCTTCTACTACTGAGCCTTACTATTCTTTCTTTGACTATTTCGATGCTTACATTTACTCCTTCGACAAAATATTCTAACCAATCAGTTAAATCTAAAGTATCTGGTTTAACGCTTTGTAATGCTTTATAGTATGCTGGTCTATCAGAATCATAGTAATCATCAAGACAAAAGAATTGATTGGTATCAAAGCCGCGTAAATAAAGAATTAAAGCAGCCAGGACTCTAGCTGTTCTACCATTACCATCAACAAAGGGATGGATTCTGACAAATTCATAATGGACGACTCCTGCTTCAATAACCGGATCAAGTTCTTTCGATTCTTCCGAGTTTATCCAGCTAAGTAAATCTTTTACTAATCCCGGTACTTCCTGATTTTGGGGAGGCCTAAAAAATACCTCTCCGGTAAATCTGTTTCCCACTACTACATAGCGATTGCGATAAACCCCAAAGTCAGCGGGATTATCCAAAGTATTTTTTGTTACTATGCGATGGATATTTAAAATATCTCTTTCGGTTATAAAATTATCCTTAATCAGGTTTTTAATATTTTTTATCACATTTAGATAATTTAAAACTTCTTGCTTATCTCTTCGAGTAGCCGTTATTTCTCTTCCCCGGGCTAATTCGCTTACTTGTTTTAGGGATAATCTATTTCCTTCAATACTGGTAGATGAATGGGCACTATGAATTATCGCCTCCTGTCTTAAGGTGACATTCCACTTTGGTATTAAAGGTGAATTGAGAATTGTTTCTCTGGCGGCAGAAATTCTGGTAAGTAATTTAACTATTTTATTGGTATATTTGAATTTTGGTTTAAACATTTTTTATTTCCTTCGTTGGAAGAAGAAATTGCCGCAGGAGCACTCAAGTGATATTGAGTGCTCCTGTAATGACTTTTAATAGATTCCCACTTTCGTGGAAATGACATAGGGAGAGAAATAATAATTAATCCATATCTGAAAGGGAGGAGCTACCTAATATATAATTCTCCTGGAATAAACGGTTGGTTTTATCTAATTTCTTAGATAATTTTTCCAAAAATACTAATAATAATTTATTCCCCAGATCAGGGTCTTCCTTAATCAGAAGTTCAAGATTTTTCTGCTCTAAAAAAAGCAATTCTACAAATTCACTGGCCACGGCATTTACCCGGTGTCTTTCATTAACAATAGCCGTTTCTCCCAGGAATCCTCCGCTACATATATCAGCTAAAATAATCTCTTCATTTCTTTCATTATATTTGACAATACGCAGACATCCTCTGATCATTATATAAAAAGAGGAATCCTCATCACCTTCTTTAAAGATAAATTCATCTTCTTTGTAGGCTTTAACTGCAGATATTTGAGCAATTTTTTCTAACTCCTCTTCGCTAAAATCTTTAAATTCTTTCATCCTCTTTAAAGTTTCTTTTTTCTCTTTCAGGCTAATTTTTTCATAATGTTCTTCATCAACAGTTACCTCGACTTTAAATAGATTCTTTTCTTCCATTATTCTTCTTATCTCTTTTTTGTTCTCTAAGGTAAAGTCTATTAATTTCTCCCAATATTTCTGGATCTTCCTGTAAGCGGTAAAAGGATCTTTTTCAGGTATTGCCTCATGAATACTTAAATATATATTTTTTATAGATTCCTTGCAGGCTTCTACTTTATTATTTGCCAGATACTCCAAGGCAAGCAACAAGTTGGTCTTAAAGATCTTGTCTTCAAGTTCATCGGTTAAAAATTCTCCAGGATATGGGGAAAAATCTTTTGCTGTTACTGTCCGCATATTGCTTACTTCGTATTGGGAATCAATTTTGGATTTTTCGTAAATAAATCTATAGATATCCTCTCTGGTCCTCTTCCAGATGGGATGGGTCTTTTTGGGAGGCAAATGTTTTATGCACAACTTATTATCCAGGAAAAAATTAAAACCAAACATCTTCGCATTTATGAGATAATCGATATCTTCCCCTCTGGGAATATTGGGGTCAAAAACTACTATCTGATATAAATTTTTATGAATTACCATAGCTCCGCCAAAGACAAAGGGCGTGTGTTTAAGTCGGGGGCCGCAACCGATTATCTTATCAAAGGCTTTGGACTTACTCCCAAACCTATTCCAATAAGTCATCCAGGGCTCAATGTTTACATTATCATAATAATTTCCATATTTATTCAAATAATAGCCGGCTACCCCATATACAGTTTCACCATACACTCTTTTTCCGATGAATTCCCTGGCTATTTCCATAAAATCAGGATTTTCTATAACTTCATCATCATCGATTAAAACAGTAATATCAGAATTAAGTATATGAGAAGAAAATATACACATATTCCTGACATTGGCATAACCCTGTAAGCTCAGCAAAGAAAGTACATTCTCTTTTAATTTGGAATTTCTGCCGAATTTCTTAATCTTCTTTAAGGTCTTCCGAGTAAATAAATAGGTCTCTACATCCAACTTTACCTCTTTAACTATCTTTCTTACTTTTTCTTCTGCTTTGTGTTCTATTTCCTTATTGGTTGGGCAAATTAGTATAACTAATTTAAAATCTTTCTTTTTTAATATCTTCATACTTTCCAGAGTCCGACCTAAGGTTCCTTCCTCGTTTAAAGGGGTAGCATGGTCATAGACAATATCCCCTTCTTTAAAACCAATCTCTTTTTTCCGCCCCCAATAAGTAGGGATAACTACTACAGTTCGCATAATCTTTTTTTCTCCTTATATACAAAATCCAACAGTATTTTTTTATAATATCATAATAAATTATCATGGCAAGTGATAGCAAATTAATCCTAAAATCTTATGAATTAATTAGATTGCTTCGTTACTTCGTTCCTCGCAATGACAGAACAAAATGCAATATTATTTTTATTAAGCCAGCATTACTTCCTTATATATTTTTTCTACTTCCTTAATGGTGTTTTCCCAGGAAAAATTATTAACCGCGTATTCATGTGCCCTTTTTCTTCTAATCTTTTTATCAGGTCTTACCAACTCATTAATAATAGCTTCAGCCAGAGCAATATCATCATCTACATCGACCAGGGCACCAATATCTTCATTGATAAAATCAGGCAGCCCTCCCTGATTGGTGCCTATTACCGGGGTTCCGCAGGCCAGTGCCTCAATAGCTACCAGTCCAAAAGGTTCGCTTCGGGAAGGCACAGTACTTACATCGGCAATATTATATAAATCGATAAGCTGCTCCTGGCTTATATAACCCAGGAAAAAAGTATTTTTCAACTTTAAAAAATCTTTTAGTTTTTTTAACTCTTCATATAATACCCCATTACCGGCAATTAAAGTCATAACTTTTTCTTTCATCTGATTTTCATATATTTTAGCAGCTTTTAATAATATGTCTACCCCTTTAAAATGGGCTAATTTTCCGGCAAAAGAAACAATATAATCCGGTATTTCACTTATACCAAATTTCTCTAAGGCTTCCTTTCGGGAAACATTGTTTACTTTGAAAAGTTTAGTATCATATCCGTTATAGACAATTTTTCTTCTTTCATCTTCTATGTGATAGAGTTCTTTTGCTTCTCTGTCTACTTGTTTAGATATGGTAATAATTTTTCGAGCATTTTGAGCTCCCTTTAAGGCATAAGTATGATATCTTTTGTCTTTTTTAAATCCTTTTAGGTCTGTACCGTGTACTGTTGTCACATAAGGAAGACCGGTCTTTTGAGCGGCATAAGGAGTAATCCAGAGATGCTGGGCGTGAATAATATCGGGCTTAAATTTATTTGCCTCTTCTTGGGTAACCCTAACCATTATATCAATATAGTCTCTCATCTGCTTTTTATTTAATTGATAAAAAGTGGTATTGCTCCGGGGATGGCTGGTAAAACAGGGAAAATTAAAATCAATTTCATAATCTTTACTGTTATCGCCCATAAACATTATCGGTCTCATTTCAAAAATTTCCGTCCCTACTTTTTGATTTTCCGGAAATATAACTTTAACCTTATGCCCAATTTCGGTTAACTCTTTAGCTAAATTTTTAGTGTAAACTCCGCTCCCCGATCCCTCCAGGGGGAAATGGTTTATTATTAATATTTTCATTTTTTACCCTCCCCATTTCTCTAATTTTTTGATAAAATCATTCCAGGCCCTCATAGTGTTTTTATATTCGCTAATTACCCGTTCTAAATTATGGTAAGATATTTCTAAGGCTTCGGGTAAGATTAAAAATCTCTCATCATTAAGATAAGAGGCCACGGCTTTAGAGCCAATAATTATATTCTTTTTCTGTCTGTTTTTTATCTCTTCTATATCTTCCCCTTTTAACCAATTAAGAAAGGGATTCCGTCCAATCCATCCCAGACAAGTGTAATAAAATCTATCCTTTATGGATTTATATTTTTTTATATCCGGTATCTCAGGATAATTTCCAAAGGTATTATGGAATATCTTGGTATCTATATCGATACATCTTTTTTCCGTTTCTTTCAACTTGATTCCTAAGAGAGTATCCTCTCCTCGAGATAGAACATTCTCGCCATTTACATTGTATACTATAGAAAAAAATGGGGGTAATTCTTTTAAGGCGCTTAGTTTAATAGCTACATTTCCCCCTAATATTTTATCTGTTTTGAAAATTTTTCGCTTTTTATTATTGTCTAAACTCAGGCAATTATGTTCGTCGGAATTTCTTAAAAATTCATAAGCACCTTCTTTTTGCAAGCCAATAAATAATTCTTTCATTCCAGCAAAGCTCATAGGAGGAATAATGTAATAGCCGGAGTAATCACTGGTAGTAATAATAACTTCTTCTTTCTTTAGATATTCTAAATGTCTTCCGATAAAATCTATCTCTTTTTCCTTTACTTCATCATTTTCTTTTATTAATACTCTGGGATAGACATCGGTATCTATAAAAACTAATGCTTCTGAACCGCTTAGCAAAGCCTTGATTAGGGCATAATTTCTATTCAAACCATAAGGCACTTTCCCGTACTTTTTTAAGGCAGAGCAATTGATTAAAATTTCTATATTTTCTGCAGATAATCCCATCTTTATTAACTGTTCTTTTATCTTAGGAACTTCGTTTATCTTTACTAAAAAGACTTTGACATTTTTTTCTAAACTTTCTACCAATTGAAAATCACCGCTATGCGAATAGACAATTATCACACTGTAAATTTTATGATTATATTTTGAAGCATTTTCTAAAAACTCATCTATGGGCTCTAAAGAATTAAAATCTTTAGTTATTACCCCTATTGATATTTTCACTAAAACACCTCCTTTGATAATTGTGATTGGGGTCAAATCTTTATTCTTGACAAATAGTACAATTTGACCCCATTTGTTACTTCAATAGCTTATTTGTTTATCTATTTCTTTCAGATAATTTAGGTAAGCTGAGCCTAATTCAGTAATAGAAAAAATATCCCCTTCCTCTTCCCGAATAAATTCTAAATCAAGGAGGGCGTCTAGTATGGCCCCCCGTTCTTCTGAATCAGATATTTTAGGTTGCCATATGTTATCAAATTCTTCTCGGTTTACCGATTTGGATTTATGAAGCCAGAATAAAACATATTTTGCGTACAAGACCAGATAGGTATCAGCATAAAGAAATCGCCATCTAATGTTTTCCTTTTGCAATTTTCGAATATATTTAGACATCTCTTCTTCTCTTAAAACGGCGGAGTCTGTATCTTGAATTTCTTTATTTAATATATTGTCCCGCCTGGAATCGTAATAATGGGTTAAATCGCCAATGTTAATATCTGGTACTGAACCGAGAAATTGTTCTTGTCTTGACTGTTGAGAATCGTGTTGCCCTGATTTTTTAGCAGCAATAGATTCTTCAAAGAACTTATAAATAGGCTTCTCGAACAAGAATATAATAAGAACAAGATACACCATTATTAAGGCGACCCAGGAATTGGTTATTTCTGCTAATGATGGCTTTACCGGCCACCAGATCAATAGAAGAATGCTGGCTATCATAATTAATACGATAAATAAAATAACTATAAAAGTAATTCTATGTATATTTTGTATATTAAAAATTTCCTTTTTCCCTTTTAAACTAATTTTATGCATCTATCTTATTTACCCCCTTAATAAAGATTCTATCTTGTCGCTTCTTTCAAAGCAGCTCTCGCCAGAAGTCTGGTAGAATCAAGTATAGGCAAAGATGAATTCTTTTGAGTTACTAACAGCGGTATTTCGGTACAGCCAAGAACAACCGCGTCACATCCTTTGTTTTTTAATTCTTCGATGACTCTCTTAAAATAGGTAAGCGCTTCTGAAGTAAAACGGGCATTAACTAATTCCTCAAAAATTATCTTATTAATTCTCTCTCTATCTTTTACTTCGGGTATTATATATTCAATGCCAACCGCAGTAATCTTTGCAGGATAGACCGGGCCCTCCATTAAATATCGTGTGCCTAAAATCCCTAGGCATTTATAATCTTTTTGCTTTGCTTCAGCAGCAACTTCTTGTGCAATGTGAAGCCAGGGAATTCGTGATTCTTTGACTACTAAATCGAATGCCTGATGTATGGTGTTATCGGGGCATATAGCAAAATCTGCTCCTACTTTTGCCAGTTTAGATACCGAAGATAACATTAAATCTGCAACTCCTTCCCAATCTCCCTTTTCAATATACCGCATATATTCACTCAGAGAAAAAGTGTGCATAGTAACCTCCGGATGAGCGTGTCTTCCCAATAAACTTGTTCCTTCCTTACAGATTGTACGGTAACAAAGAGCTGCACCTTCTGCACTACATCCAACTATTCCGATATGTTTTGACATATTTTCCCCTCCCTTAATAAAAGAATTCGACAAAAAAGAAGAAATTCCTTTTTATTTTGAAAAAATATATATAGAATCTTGATTTTTAATGTTAATGTTTTTTTGTTTTCACTAATAGTGCTAGAGCCATATTTTTTAACTCCACTTAATATATCTCTTTTATAAAAGATTCTACTACCCTTTCAACAATTTCTTTATCCTTATTAGTTTGCCTTGAACAGTAAATCGGTTTCTTAATTTCCACTTCAATTTTGTTTAAGCTTCTGATAAATTCTGAACCTATAAGCCGAAAGATAAATTTAGCAATAATATAAAACAAAATAATTCGCCCTTTTATTTAACTTATTTTGTTTCAGTTTGTTCTAAAATCCAATCACTTATTATTTTTAAGGCCTCTGGTGAAATCGTTTCTTCAATCTTTACATATTCAGCAGGCAATCCCGTTTGAGCAGTCTGAAATAAATGATTAAGATTAGGTAATTCTTTAATAGTATAATTTTGGTTACCACCGACTTTGAGGGCTTCTTCGATAGCACTAAGATTTTCTTTGGGCGGCACCTGAAGGTCTTTTTCTCCATTTATAGCCAATATCGGACATTTCACCTTGCTCAAAATTGGTTTAGGGTCATAAGTCAGGAAAAACTTAAGCCAGGGAGATAATAAGCTCTGAAGCTGAGCTTCAAGGAACACTTCCGGATCACCTATTTGTTCTTTTTCCTCATCGCTCATTTTTTCCCAATTTTCCATAAACATCTGACGAAGTCGTTCTTCAATATTTTTTTTATCTTTTTCCTCTTTTATTACTGAAAATATCTTTTCATTAAACTGGCGATTTTTAGTAATATCTTCTTCAGTAGCCCCCATTGCCCTGGAAATCAAAGCACCCTGCAAATATAAAATTTCTTCCCCGGTTAATCCTGGTCCCGCCATTAATACAATAAAAGCCACATCCGGTGATTTTACAGCTACCATAGGAGCAATCAACCCCCCTTCGCTATGGCCGATAAGACCTATCTTTTTGGGGTCTATTTCTTTACAGGTTTTAAGATATTCCACACCTGCTAACACATCAGATGCAAAATCTTCACTAGTAGCTTGAGAAAAGTCCCCGGTAGATTCTCCCACTCCCCGATCATCTACCCTGAGGACTGCAATCCCCTGGCGGGTTAAATAATCTGCCAATACCAGGAAGGGACGATGGTTATATATAGTTTCATTACGGTCCTGTGGTCCGGAACCGGTAATTAATAATACTGCCGGAAATACGCCCTTGTCAGAGGGCAAAGTCAGTGTACCAACAAGTTTTGCCCCTGCTTTTAAATTTGTATAGGCTACTTTTTTTTCTATATAAGGATAAGGTTTTTTTGGCACTTGAGGCCTAAGGATTCCCACTGCTTTATCTACCCGCTTAACCGTAAGGGGAAAAGCGCCCCCTGACTGTCTCCACTCTCCTTCAATAACTAAAAAATCTTCACTGACATTCCCCTCAAAAACACCTCCCACGGATTTTACTTCCAGGCGTAAAGTGTTATCTTTAAAGATAACTTCTTCCACCGGGATACCAGTTACTCCCTGGTCAGGGCTATCCATAGTTGAAGTTAAAGCACCATCCTGATTCTTAGAAATATTAAAGACAATCCTAAGCTCTGTTCCAGGAACTTTTAACTTGCCTTCCCAGATACCCTCAATGCTTATTTCAGAAGTACCTTGCTGTTGAGCAAACCCTATCATACTAAGACTACATGCTATTATTAAAGCAAGACAAATTAAACTACCAAGCATAATTTTATAAATCCTTTTCATAATATCTTTTCTCCTTTTCTATGTCTAAAAAATTATTGATTCAATAATTAGCCTTTCTATTCTTATTTTCTCTCTTTACCAATTACGAGCTAAATGCCACATCAAGTACCATCATTACCGTAAAACCTACCATTGCACCTAAAGTAGCTAAATCCGTATTTTTGCCGCGTTGAGATTCAGGAATTAACTCCTCAACTACCACAAAAATCATTGCCCCTGCAGCAAAAGACAGAGCATAGGGCAAGATAGGTTTTACCATAATAACAGCAACTGCTCCGATAACACTGGCAATTGGTTCTACTATTCCGGATAATTGTCCATACCAGAAACTTTTAAACCGTGACATTCCTTCGCCTCGAAGAGGTATGGAGATAACCAGACCTTCTGGAAAATTTTGAATCCCTATACCTATCGCCAGAGCTATTGCTACCGGCAAAGTTGCAGAAGGGAAACCTGAAGCAATCGCCCCAAAAGCTACTCCCACAGCCAGGCCCTCAGGAATATTATGCAAGGTTACAGCAAGTATAAGTAAAGTACTACGCCGGAAGGAGGTTTTAATTCCTTCAGCTTCTTCTATGGGAAAACCGAGATGGAGGTGAGGAAGTATTTTGTCAATCCCCCCTAAGAAAATACCTCCCAGGAGGAAACCTACCATTGGAGGAAACCATATTGGAACATTTAAATCCTCAGACATCTCTATAGCTGGTGCTAATAATGACCAATAACTCGCAGCAATCATGACCCCTGCTGCAAAACCCAGCATAGTATCAAGAATTTTTCTATCTATCTCTTTGGTCATAAATACCGTGGCCGCTCCCAGCGCAGTCAATCCCCAGGTAAAAAGTCCTGCTAGTAGAGCTTGTACTACAGGATGAAATTGTTGTAGAAAACCTACCATATTTTAACTCCTTTTCGTCTTTATCAACCGTAGAGATTAGTTCTTTATTCTCTGTTTAATAAGTATATTCTATATTTAATAATTTTTCTGCTTTTTTGGTTTTCTTTTCTCTTCTTCTCTAAAAGAGATGTTATACGATTTATAATAAAAACATGCTAAAAATCATTTTATTTCTTTATTCTACAAAATAAGCAAAAATCCTCTTTTTATATAAAAGTTTTTGGTCACTTATGTTAAGTTAGCGATAATATTAGTGTAAAAATAACTTCTTCTCTTTATTTTACTCTATACAGGGTTATAGGGAAAGTAGATAAAATTTTAAAGCAGATTGATAATAGAAAAAAGTGAAAGATATTTGATTTATCAAATCAGAATATCAAATGTTTTGACGCAAATTCTAAACAACAATTAAATATGTCGCCTAACGTTTCGCATGTATATGACGTTTACACTGGAGCGATAGCACAGTTGAAAATATGGCAAAGCCCGGAGCAAGCCATTATTTTTCAGCAATAACCAACATTTCAAAATCTTCAGTTGTGAGTTTATCATTCCTTGAAAAGGCTCCAAGTTTTGCTCCATAAATATCAATCTTTTCAAAGCGTAATGTTTTTAATAACCATTTAATTTCAGATGGTACATAATATCTTTCATTACATTCCAATTCCTTCTTATTCCCAAAATCATCTTCTACTGTGGTAATATTGTGATCTCGGAAAGTCATTAAATTAAAAGTATTACTTCTATAGGTCGCATTCCCTTCTTTGGTTGTTGATGTGCAAAATTCTTCAACTGAATGATATAGTGGAAATAATCCATTTAATGTTGTAAAAATGAGCTTGCCAGAATCCTTTAATGACTTTGCAACATTTTTTAATATTTCATAATTCATTTCATCTGTTTCCATCAAAGGAAATGCTCCTTCGCAAAGCATTATTGCCAAATTATATTCATTCTTAAATGGTAATTTCCTTGCATCATATTTCTGAAAATCAATTTGTAGGTTTTGCACTTTTGCTTTTTCTTTTGCCCGCTCCAATTGTGATTCTGACAAATCAATTCCTGTAACCTTGTAACCCCTTTTTGCTAATTCAATCGAATGTCTACCGGTACCACATCCGACATCAATTATTTTTAGTGACTTATTAAAATCAATTTCTTTTTCGATGAAATCACACTCACCAATTGTGCCTTGTGTAAAGTTTTCATTATCATATTTTCTACCATAGTTCTCAAATAACGATTCATACCATTGTTTCATATTGATTTCTCCTTATCTTGGCTCGCTCCTTCGTACAACGGAATCGGACTATAGGAAGTCGATGTTAACCGATTTGGGCGAACGGAGTGAGCCCGTATAGCCCGTGTTATATGACCCGTTAGGGCAAGAGAGCAACGATAGGAGCGACCGCAGAGTTCCGAACCCCACCGTGTTCTTTATTTACCTCTTTTTTGCAATCTTTCTTGAACCGCTTCACTCATTAACTCCCGGATTGCATCAGAGGCAATCCACTTTGCACTTCTTGAATCCATTTTTTGAATCTCTTTTGCAGTTTTAATTGCCTTCTTATTTAAATTTAAATTCCGTTTTCCAATATTCCTTAACGCCCAATTAACCGCCTTTTTAACATAGTTTCTATCGTCATCCGCCTCCCGTTTTATCGCTGACAGTAAGACCAAAAATTTTTTGTCCAGCGATTCCTTGTCGTGCCATGCCAAACACGCCATCAAGGCAAAACCAGCGCGCTTTTCAAATTCTTTTTCGCGATTTGTCCACTCTATTGCCTTCTCCCATACAAAAGGTGTTTTATCAAACAAATTCATGCAACACTGATCGCATACATCCCACGAGTCAAAATCCCTTATCCACGCGTCCATTTGTCTTTTTGTCACCTGATTCGGTTCGTCAATCATACTCGCTAATATGCGCGCTTCATGAATGCCTGAATCCCAAAGTTGTTGAGCAAGAGAGTGATCCCTTTCAATTTCTTTTGCTATTTTCCTCAAGTTTGGAATAGAAACTCCGTAAGTACTTTTCGGACTAATACCAAACCGTGCCATACCCTCTACTGCCTGGGGATTAGATAAGGTCTTTAGTTTTTTAAGGATGTTCTCATATTTCATTTTTTCTACCTTTTTATGTTCTTTCTTCCACTGGTTGCCGCAGTATTGTCTTTGGAATAATAGGAACAAGCACCTATTTATTAACTGGATTTAATAACTGCAACTTTAATTATTAATTATTTTACCAATATCTTTTTCCGGAAAGAAATTTATCGCTTCCTTGTTTTTTGATTTTCCTTAAATTTTTTAGATGAGCATCTTCATGAATCAGTTTTAAGAAATCTAATTTGCTACAAGTTTCAAATTCCTCACATTCCCAGCAGCCTTGAATGTTCTTTTTTTTGCAACATTTTCTGATATTGCAAAATGGAGGTCCGCCTCCGTCTCTACAAACTCTACTACAGCGTAATCTAACCATGGCCCCTAAAGTCGCATAACACTTTTCATAATCTTTAAATTCCTTAAAGTATTTGGATAATCCTTTAGAAACTCGATTAAACTTTTCTTGTCTTAATTTTTTCCTCAAATCTCGGGCTAAATCTGCAATTTCTCCTTTGTAATTAACACAATCTCCACAATAAAGTCCGCAATAAGCAATTAATTTTTTATCTTCATCCATCACTCTCAACACCTTCCTTCCTTATATTATCCTTCTACTCGTTATTTCCTTCTGTGGGATGTATTTCTACTAAATTAATTAATCCATATCTTACTTTATCTTTACTACAAAATAAGTAAAAATCCTCTTTTTATATAAAAGTTTTTGGTTTTTATATGTAATATACATGTAATATATTGACAATAATATGTTTATATGATAATATATTCATATTAATCTAAAAGGAGTATTAAGAAAAAGCAATGAAAGAAAAAACAAAAATTTTCATTATAGTCGTCGTATTTATGTTTTTTTATTTTATGCCGTTTAGTAGTTTCAAGATACCGAATGCCCTAATGGAATCCTTATTAATGGCGCAAGATTATGCCCGTCAACATGTATTATTGTGTTTGATTCCCGCTTTTTTTATTGCCGGGGCAATTGCTAATTTTATCAGCCAAGAAAATGTCATAAAATATTTTGGAGCAGGCGCGAATAAATTTTTAAGTTATACTGTCGCCTCTGTTTCTGGCACCATATTAGCAGTTTGTTCCTGTACGGTTTTACCGCTTTTTGCTGGAATTTATAAACGCGGCGCAGGAATAGGACCAGCAACCGCCTTTCTTTATTCCGGACCAGCTATTAATGTATTGGCTATTATCTTAACTGCGCGCGTTTTGGGATTTGAGTTAGGCGTAGCCCGTGCCATTGGTGCTATTATTTTTTCCGTAATTATCGGACTATCTATGCATTTTATTTTTATTAAGGACGAAAAAAAGAGGAATATAAATTCCAACAAAGATTTAACTATGGGGAAGGTAGAGCAAGATGATAGGCCTCTATGGCAGACAGCATTTTATTTTGCAATTATGATAGGGATATTAATTTTTGCTAATTGGGGAAAAGATGAGTCAATTAAAATTTGGCAAACAATTTATAATTTTAAGTGGTTTATAACTGGTATTCTTTTAATTATTTTGTCCTGGATAGTTATTAAGTGGTTTAATAAAGAAGAACGAATTCAATGGGTAAAATCAAGCTGGGGTTTCGCTGAACAAATATTGCCTCTTTTATTAGGAGGAGTTTTAGTAGCCGGTTTTTTATTAGGGAGACCGGGAAGTGAAGCATTGATACCAAAAATTTGGATTGAAAATTTAGTTGGCGGAAATAGCTTGTGGTCAAATCTATTTGCCTCGGTAGTCGGAGCTTTGATGTATTTTGCTACCCTTACTGAGATTCCCATCTTGCAAGGATTGTTAGGAGCAGGTATGGGTAAAGGCCCGGCGTTAGCTCTTTTACTGGCTGGTCCGGCCTTAAGCCTGCCAAATATGTTAGTTATCAGAAGCATTATAGGAACTAAAAAAACTTTGGTATTTATCTTTTTGGTGGTAGTTATGGCTACCTTTAGCGGAATGATTTTTGGCCATTTTTTTTAAAAATATATATAAAATAAAGATGAAAAGAGGGATTTAGTATGAAAATTGAAATTTTAGGAACTGGTTGTCCAAAGTGTAAAAAACTGACCGAACTTGTAGAGGAAGCCATCAATGAGCTTGGCGTTTCAGCGAAAATTATTAAAATAACAAAAATCAACAAAATTATCGATTACGGCGTTATGGTGACTCCTGCCTTAGTCATTGATGGAGATGTAAAGGCAGCGGGCAAAATACCCAGTAAAGAAGAAATTATTGAGTGGGTAAAAGACAGGAAATAAGAATAAAGGAGAGACGAAAATAAAAAATAAAGGAAGCCATTTTTTTTACGGTTAATTAGCGAGTGGGTAATTGATTATCTACGCTGTAAATCCTGAAGTAGAAAACAATAAAGTAATAGGAGAATAAAAGTGATCGAAAGACAGGTAAAATTGGATGAGAAATTTGCTAAGTGGAAAGGCATACCAAGGGAAGAAATAAACTGGAATCCAACAGTTGATAATAGTAAGTGTGTTGGATGTGGGATGTGTGTTACCAGTTGTGGGAGAAATATTTTTGATTATGATTGGGAGAAGAAAAAGGCGGTCGTTGCTCGGCCACTACAATGTATGGTTGGATGTACTTCATGTCAGGTCTGGTGTATTTATGATGCAATAAGTTTCCCAGATCCACAATATGTAAAAGATTTAATTAAAAAGAGGAAAGTATTGGTACTATCTAAAAAGGAACTTGAAAAAAGAAAACAATGACAGCAATTTCAAGACTGGCTTACTTTATTATTTTCTCATCTAACTGTGGAAATAATCTAAAATAAGTAATAAAATTAATAAAAGACCTATCATTTAAAGGGGAACAAAAAGATGATGATGCCAAAGATGATAAAAATTCAGGATGTTCCTGCTGTCCTTGTTAACTAAAAATAAATCGTAATTTTAATAAGTCGTAAAAAGTAATTTGTGACAAAGTAAAAACATTGAGGAAATTTAATGAGACATAACCATACGCATAATCATTTTAAAGAAAAAAATTTAATAATTACTATGGTATTAAATTTTATAATTACTCTGGTAGAGGTAATAGGTGGTTTATTATCGGGAAGCCTTTCTCTTTTATCAGACGCCCTTCACAATTTTAGTGATGGAATTTCCGTAATTGTAACTTTTATTGCCTTAAGATTAAGTAAAAGAGAAAATACTTTAAAAAATACCTTTGGTTATAAAAGAGCAGAAATTTTAGCTGCCTTATTTAATTCTTCTTTCCTTATAATAATATCTTTTTTCTTATTTAGAGAAGCCTATTTAAGAATACAAGATCCTCAGAATATAGAAAGTAGAATTATGATTGCTGTTGCACTTGTCGGGCTTGCTGCAAATACAATTTCTGTATTTTTGTTAAAATCTGGCTCAAAAGATAATATTAATATCAGGTCTGCTTATATACACTTATTTTCAGATTCTCTTTCTTCTTTAGGAGTAATCATCGGTGGAATATTAATATATTATTTTAATATAACCATAGTCGACCCTATTTTGACTTTTGCTATAGGTGCTTATGTTTTAAAAGAGGGATTTGATATTTTTAAAAAGAGTACAAATATTTTAATGGAAAAAACCCCGGCTAACATTGATATTTTAAAAATTAAAGAAATAGTAGAAGAAATTCCTGAAGTAGATAATTTACACCATGTTCATATTTGGCAGGCAAACGATAAAGAATTTCTTTTTGAAGGTCATATAAATGTTAAAAAAGATATAAATTTAAGTAAAGCTGAAAAACTACGAAGTAATATCAGTTCAATATTATTTAATGAATTTGGCATAAATCATACCACAATTCAAATAGAATACAATACTTGCAAGGATAAAGAGATTATAAAAAATCATCGGTAAATAAGAAATTATTCCCTTACCTTTCCTGGAAAAATTTAATCAACCATCTTTTCAAAAAAAAGGATCGTTGGCAGCTTTTGGATTAGGCCTTATTTTTGGTATTGCCCTTGGTCCCTGCTCCTTTGCTTATATGGCACCGATGTTAGGTATTGTATTTACATTATCAACAACACGGTTTTACTATGGAGTTTTACTTCTGCTTTTTTATGGTATTGGTCATTGTTCGGTTATCATTTTTGCTGGCACTTTTACCGAAATTATTCAAATTTATCTCAATTGGAATGAAAGTTCTCGAGGGGGGGGTCATCAAAAAGATATGCGGTGTTCTAATAATTTTAGGCGGAATATATTTAATTTGGAATATTTGAAAGGAGATTACCTATGGTTAAAGAAAAAAATGGAGGCCTAAATGTTTTTGAAAAATATCTAACGGTATGGGTCTTACTATGTATTGTTATTGGAATTATTTTTGGTAAGATTATTCCCGGGGTAGCAAAATATCTTGACGGATTAGCCATTTATATTGGTGAGGCGCCGGTTGTCTCTATTCCGATTGCAATCTGCCTATTTTTTATGATGTATCCGATTATGGTAAAGATTGACTTTGGAGAAGTGTTAAAAGCAGGAAAATCCATTAAACCGGTTGGACTGACATTATTTGCTAACTGGGCAATAAAACCTTTTACCATGTATGCTATATCTATCTTTTTTTTAGGTTTTCTTTTTAAAAATTTTATTGGAAGTGAGGTAATGGATTTAATAAAACTTCCACCTGGAGCAGATTGGCCAGTAGGAACCATTCATGGAGCAGGAACAGTAGTAATAGATAGTGGCTTGAAGATGCTTCAAATCCCTCTGTGGAGAAGTTTTCTTGCCGGATGTATTCTTTTAGGAATTGCTCCTTGTACAGCAATGGTACTTGTCTGGGGTTATTTAGCTAAAGGTAATGATGGGCATACTCTAGTTATGGTAGCAATCAATTCTATAACTATGCTTTTCCTTTATGGACCACTTGGTGGATTTTTACTCGGGGTAGGGAAATTACCAGTCCCCTGGCAAGCACTCTTACTTTCTATAAGTATTTATGTTGCTTTGCCCTTAGTGGCTAGTTATTTTTCCAGAAAATGGATAATAAAAGCAAAAGGCGAGAAGTGGTTTAAGGACAATTTTTTACATCTACTTACCCCTGTATCGATAGTTGCACTATTATTTACTCTAATCTTACTTTTTTCCTTTAAGGGTGAGATTATTTTATCTAAACCTCTCACTATCTTATGGATAGCCATTCCACTTTTTATTCAAACCAACCTAATTTTTTTTCTCACCTACGGGTTAGCAAAACTGCTGAAACTTAATTATGAAGATGCTGCTCCTTCTGCACTGATAGGGGCAAGCAATCATTTCGAGGTAGCCATTGCCACGGCTGTAATGATTTTTGGCTTATCTTCTGGTGCTGCATTAGCCACAGTGATAGGAGTCTTAATTGAAGTTCCAGTAATGTTAATGCTTGTTTCTGTATGTAAAAGAACAAAACATTTTTTCTCAGTGGAAGTTCAGTGGAAGTAAAGTAAAAGCAAGTAAAATTTGAGAAGGTTAAAAAAGAAAAAAGACAAATTTCTTTGCTATAAAATAGAGCTCAAAAACATTAGAGTGAAGGAAAAGACATTTTGAAAAATATTTTATTCCCATTCTAATGTTTTTTTAAATTTTTTTTAAATTTTTCAACTGGTCGGGGCGAGAGGATTTGAACCTCCGACCTCTTGGTCCCGAACCAAGCGCGCTTACCAAACTGCGCTACGCCCCGAAAAACACAATTGAATTATATCATAATCAATTAGTCGAGGCTACTTATTTTTTTATTAATTCGTATTGCATATTGCGGAAATATAGAAAAAGAAAAGTACTAAACATTTTTTTATCAAACTACCACACTAAAGTTTACACTAACTTTTCATTTTGTTTTTATTGGTATAGTTATTTTAATTCTATTGTTGGTTTTAATTTACTGGCAATGAAGGAAGCGGCAATTATTTTTAAAATATCTCCGGGTAAAAAAGGCAGCATACCGACTGCTATTGCTTTTTTTATTCCTATCCCTGTGACCAAAGATAATTGAGTTATGCCTATAATATATAGAATTATAGTTCCTATTATACCTGCCAGAAAATAATAAAAAATATTTTTTTCATTTTTCAATTCCATTATCTTTCCAACAATAAAAGCACAAATTATAAATCCAAATAAAAATCCCCCGGTTGGTCCAAATAAAATGCCTATCCCAGCCTTAAAACCGGCAAAAACTGGTAGACCTATAACTCCCAACATCACATAGATTATTTGGCTTGACGTTGCCATAATGCTTCCCAGGGTCATACCAGCAAGAAGAGTAAATAAAGTCTGTAAAGTGAGAGGGACGGGATAAAGGGGAATTGAAATGAATGCTCCTACTGCAGTTAAGGCAGCAAACAAAGAGATTAAAGTCATTTGACGAATATTTATTTTTGACATTCTTAAATCCTCCGATTTTCTGCTAAATTATTGTTAACCAAAATAATATCTTAAGTTAACGATAATGTCAAAAAAAAATTAAACGATAGTTCCTGAAATTATTTCTACCAGTTCACCATCTTCTTTTTTTAGAATCAATACTCCTTCTTCGTTTATGTTTACTGCTTCTCCTGTAATAATTCTCTCTCCCATATCTACTCTTATCTTTCTCCCCAGAGTATAGGAGTATAGTTTCCATTCCTTTAAAATAGAAGAAAATTCTCTTCTTTTTAAACTTTCGTAATACTTTTCAAATTCCTGTAAAAATGTCTGCCCTAACTTAACCCGCAAAACCTCTTTGCCTAAAACTTCTTTTAAAGAAATTGTATTTTCTTGAATATCTTCAGGAAACTTCCGATGATCTATATTCACATTTATACCTATTCCCACTACTAGCCAATTTATTATATCCAACTCAGCACTCATTTCAGTTAGTATTCCACATACTTTTTTTTCATTTATTAATATATCATTAGGCCATTTTATTTGAGGTCTAATCTGGGTGCACATCTTGATAGCCTTCACTACCGCTACTGCAGTCATTAAAGTTATTCTCGGGATATAAGAAGGAGGAAGTTGAGGATATAATATTATGGAAAGCCAGATACCTCCGACAGGTGAAAACCATTCCCGGCCCAATCTCCCCTTCCCTGCACTCTGCCTTTCAGCAATAATCAATGTGCCTTCGTTTATTCCTTCTGCTCTATGCAAAGCTTTCTCTTTAGCAATTATATTGGTAGATTTTAATTCTGGAAAATAGTATATTTTTTTGCCGATATAGTCTGTGAATAATCCTCTTTGAATTTCTTGGGGGAGTAAAAGGTCGGGGCGGGAAACCAGGCAGTAGCCCAGGTTTTGGTCAGATATTATTTTATATCCCATGTCCTTTAGTTTTTGTATTTGCTTCCAAACTGCCACCCGGGAGAAACCTAATTTTTGGGCCAGAACTTCACCGGAAATGTATTCTTTCTCTCCTAAATATTTTAATATATCACCTGTCATCTTTCAAATCCTTCATGACAAGGGACGGTTCTCTGGTGCATTATTTTAAACGGGAGGCTAATAACTCGCTGTCTTTATCTATATCCCTAATCTGCTTAAAATCTATTATAAAAGAGCCCTTGCTCTCTAACAAACTCATTAAATTCTTTAAGGTTTTATCATTTCCCATTAACCGCGGAATAATAAAAGTAATTATTTTTTTTCTTTCCAACCCAGCACATTGCTTGATATAATCGATTAATTCGGAAGGTAATTCCCCTTTAAACATATTTAAAACCGGGCAGCCTACAAAGATAAATTCATAAGGTAACAAATTACCAGCAGTTATTCCTCTTTCTACTTTAATTACCTTTAATTCATTTCCTTTTCTTTCGATAGCAGAAAATATCTTTTTTGCAAATAATTCTAATTTCTTATCATCTCCACCATAAATTAATGCTGCTCTCAAAATATCCCTTCCTACTTGATACAGAGAACCGTCCCCTGTATTATTTTTAATCAAATACTACTTTTTCTACCCCTTGTAACTTATCTAATATCTTATTGACAATCAATTTTAGATGTTCAGGTCGCTTAACAAAATCTAAATCATCTGCCGGAACATTTAGGATAGGGCAGATAGTAAAATTCTCTATCCACTCCTCATATAAAATATTTAACTGATTCAAATATTCCTCAGAGATAGTTTTCTCGTAATCTCTTCCTCGTAGGGAAATTCTTTTTAAGAGAGTGGGAACCGAAGCTTGAAGATAAACAATTAAATCCGGGGGAGTAAGGAATTGGGTCATTATTTTAAACAATTCCTGGTAATTTTCATAATCACGATCCTCCATATATCCCTGCTGATTTAAATTTTTAGCAAATATATCTACATCCTCATAAATACTTCTATCCTGAACTACAGAGGCAGGATTCTTTAATATCTCTTGATGATGACGAAATCTTTTAGACAAAAAAAATATTTGAAGATGAAAACTCCACTTTTTCATATCTTTATAGAAATCTTCTAAATAAGGGTTATTTTCCACTACTTCATAATATGGTTTCCAGCCTAATCTTTTGCTTAACAGGTCAGTTAAGCTTGATTTGCCGCAGCCTATATTCCCTGATACTATAATAAATTTCTTCATTTTAACTGTCCCCTTTATAAATTTCATTAATAATATATTCAAGGTCTTTACTTTTACCTACAAAGTCAAGATCGTTAGTTTTTATTTTAATTAACTTTGTTTTTTTATAATTATCGGGATAGGAAAAAAATTCTTCATAGGCTAAGTTCAATCTTCTCATATATTCTAAAGACATTTTCCGCTCAAAAGGCCGATCTCTTAGTGCTATCCTTTTCATTAAGGTTTCGGTACTCGCTTGCAGATAAACAATTAAATCCGGCCGAGGGATATCTTTAACCATAATTTCATAGAGCCGTTCATACATAGAAAGTTCATTTCCGGAGAGATTTAGATGAGCAAATATCCTATCCTTGGCAAATAGGTAGTCAGAAAAAACTGATTGATTAAATAAATCTTGCTGGGCTAATTCTAATTGTTGTTTGTAGCGGCTTAATAAAAAAAATATTTGAGTCTGAAAGGCGTATCTTTCTATATCACTATAGAATTTAGATAAAAAAGGATTTTCTTCCACCACTTCTAAATTATGTCTTGCATTAAACTTTTTACTTAGCAATAAAACTAAACTTGTTTTCCCTGCTCCTATAGCTCCTTCAACTACAATAAATTTACTCTTAAGTTTAATCATCTACCTACTCCTTTATTTTTGGGGGTCAAGCTGATTATTTTTCCTTTCGTAATTCCACTTATAGGTCGAATACTTATTTTCTAAAAGCTTTTTGGAAATTTTTTCTTCTTGTTCAGTTAATTTACCTTCAGTTAATTTTACTCCAAACTCTTCTTCGAATCCCCGGGGAAGAATTTCGGATAATTCTGAAAAATTTATCTTTTTCTTTAAAATCTCTCTCAAGCTGGTTGCTTTAAATCTTGTTTTAAGCCTTTCTCTTATCTGAGCTGAGGGAAGATTAAATACAGAAAACAATTTATCTTTTTCTAATTCTATCAATAAAGAGCCGTGTTGTAAAACTATTCCTCCTTTTCTTACTTGGGCAGACCCTACAATCTTTTTACCATCAACCTGTACCTCGTATTGAGAGGGAACAGAAAAACAAATTGATTTAAAATCAGAATGACGGATTTCAGATTTTTTCCTTTTATGTAATGAATCGCTCTTTAATTTTTCTCTCAGAGGAACTAATTCCGCTATTATCCCTAAATAAAAAAGGCCTCTAATTATCCCGCCACTAATCTTCTTATATGTCTCTAATATTGAATTATTAACTAAAGGATGGTTTTCTTTGATTATAAAACTATAGGTTAATTCTTTATCATGCAAAACTGCCTTGCCCCCCGTTGGTCGGCGGACAATATCGATCCCCAGATTCTTACAAACATCTATATCTATCTCTTTCTCTAAATCCTGAAAATAACCTAAAGATACAGCCGGTGGAGACCATTGGTAAAACCTGATAGTGGGAGGAACTAAACCCTCCCGATGAGCTATCATTATTGCCTCATCGATTGCCATATTCATAAAACCCGTATGATAACTATCTTTTATTATTCGCCATTCCATCAATTTTATCCTTCCTGTTTGAATTTAATTATCCGAATAAGCGGGCTTGATAAATCAAGCCCCTACTTTAATTCAGAGACAGGCGAGAAGCCTATCCTCATTTCTTCCCTTTCACGCGATACTCGATACGCAATACGCGATACTAATCGGGTTTTCAACAAAATAAGGCTAACAAAATTAAAAAACCTGTTAGCCTTATTTTTTATTCTATTTATTAAAATAAGTTGCTGGGACATAAATATAAATTATTGAATTTATAAAAATTTTAATTAATTGTTATTTATCGGTAAATTATTCAGTCTTTGCACTCATGGTTTTAAATCTGTTGATTGCTTGCATTCCTTCGTTAACCACAAATCCAGCCAATATCAACAGAACAACTGATACAAATCCTAATAGATAATTTCCTTTGCCAAAATTTGTAAATAACATATTAAGCAAGGCAAAAACTGTAACAACAATCATAAAAATCATTGGATATAGAGTTGCTGTATATTTTTTACCCATATGGGCTAACCAGGCAGTTGCTCCTAATAAAGCTAAGCCAGCAAGAAGCTGATTAGAAGCACCGAATACCGGCCAGATAGCACTCCAACTACCACTTAAGGCTAATGCTCCACCAGCTACGATGGTAATAATAGTCGCCACATATCTATTAGAAATAGCAGGTACCCACTCAGCAGTTAGCTCTTCTAAAGCATATCTACCTAACCTGGTAGCAGTATCTAAAGAAGTAAGTAAGAATGAAGATACAGTTAAAGCACCAAAAGTTATTCCTATCTGCTCAGGTATACCTAAATTAGCCAAAAATCTTCCCATACCATGGGCGAAGACACCAACCGGTCCACCCCAATTGGCTAATCCATCTGCCAATCCTTCTTTAGTTAACATAGCAGCTGCGCCTAAAGCGATAGTCGCCAATAATCCTTCAAGTAACATCGCTCCGTAACCGATAACCTTAGCATCTGATTCCTTATTCAACTGTTTAGAAGTTGTTCCTGAAGCACAAAGAGAATGGAAACCGGAGATTGCCCCACAAGCAATTACCACAAAGAGCATGGGAAATAGATAACCTACCGGCTGATGGAAAGATGTAAAAGCTGGTAACTGTAATTTTGGAGCTCCAAAAAGAATACCAATTACTGCTCCACCCAAAGCAGTATAAAGTAAAAACGAAGATAAGTAATCTCGTGGTTGGAGCAAGATCCAAACAGGCATAGATGAAGCAAAAAAGATATAAATAAACAATAACCAAATCCAGGTGTTGTAGCTAAATGACAGGAAGGGTGCTGCAATACCCATCCAAACAGCTATAGCCAGTGCAATTACCCCTACTATAGTTACTGTGCCAAGGGGAATATTTTTACGATAAAGGGAAAACCCCATAAATATAGCAATAACCATCATTAGTACCGAAGCTGAAGCTACTGAAGAATTAGCCGCAAAAGTTTTAGCAACTAATATAGCAAAAACAGCCACTACTAATACTAAAGCCAACCAAACAAAGATTAAAAATAATGTTTTTGCTTTCTTGCCAACATTTTTTCCAATTACTTCTCCTACTGTTTTGCCTTCGTGTCTTACCGAGGAAATAAGAGCCATGAAATCATGTACTCCACCAATGAATATACTTCCTAAAACAATCCATAAAAAGCAAGGAAGCCAACCAAAACAAGAAGCCGAGATAGGCCCAACTATTGGTCCTCCTCCTGCAATAGAGGCAAAATGGTGCCCCATTAAAACTGGTGCTTTCGCCGGAACATAATCTACTCCATCAGTCATAGTATGTGCAGGAGTTTTTTTATTATCATCCAACCCTACGAGTTTCCCTAAATAACCTCCATAGGTCTTAAGAGCGATACCAAATGCGATTAAAGCTATTAAAACTAAAGTTAAAAGATTCAACTATAAAAACCTCCTTTTCATATAAAATAAATAATATTGTAAATAAAGTATAAATTTCTTCTTTTGTCCCAGCAACTTATATCTATATATGAAAAATTTACTATCTCTAAGTTTTATCACCTCCCAGCCCGGATTTAGATTTAATTTTATAAGCAGAAAGCACTTCTTTCCCTTTTTTATTAGAATATAACTTTTTTCCCTTTAAATCAACTAAAATAAGTCTTATATCACACCATCCCTTAATGCCCAATAAAAAAGACCTGGAAAATTTAAATTTTTCCCCAAATCTAATCGCTTCTTCAGAAAAACCAGAAGTAGAAACTAATATACCATTTAAGATTGTAGACATAGTATCTACTGAAGGAGGGCTTAATTTATTAATGGAAGATATTAAAAATTGAGAAAATTCCTTTACTTCATTTTTATTCCCCAAACCGGACAATGCTTTCACCATAGCATATTCCTTGGTATAGTGTTTATCAATCTTTATATTTTTAGTTAAAACTTGACGAAAATGTTCGGTAGAAGATTTGGCAAATATATCTACCTTTACACCATATATTTCCTTATCTCTCTCTACTTCGTAATAATATTTATAACGTTCCCCTAAATCTTTTAAATACGCCTCTAATTTATCTGTTATGTTTTCTTCCATTTTTCACCTTAAACCTATAAAATTTATAAAACCAATACTACCTTACTATTTATTCGACAAAAGATTAAAAAATCCTTCTTTTTTTTAAAAATAATTTAAAAATTTTTTGATTTAATTTAAATTTAGACTATGTTATAATAAATTGGTCATTAGTAAATAAGGAGGTATTAAAATGAGTACTGGTTTTTTTAAAAAATTATTTGGAAAAAGAGAAGAAGAGTCTTCAGGGTTTCTCTGGATTTATAGCCAGTGTGACAAATGTGGAGAAAAATTTAGAACCCTTATTAGAAAATATAATGATCTTACCCCCACTTACAAAGATGATAGACCAGCTTACATATTGAAAAAAGAATTAATTGGGGCAAGTTGTCCCAATCGAATTAATTTGCATTTGGAGTTCGATCGAGGTTATCAAAAGATATCTGAACAAATTACCGGCGGCCATTTCATCACAAAAGAAGAATATCAATCCTAAACTTTTTACTAAGAGCTGGGCTGTTTAGCTGGTTTTTTTATCAGAATAATAAGAATTCCTCCCAGTACCATTCCCAGACAAAAAATCTGAGCTAAGTTAAAAGGGCCTAATCTAAAAGTTGCATAGGAAACCGGCTCTCGAACAAATTCGATAAAAAAACGGGCTAAACCATATCCTATAAGATAAAGGGAAAGAAAAAAACCGTCAAAATATTTTCTTTTCCTTACCCTCCAAAAAATGAAAAATAAGAATACCCCTTCAAAAAAAGCTTCGTAAAGTTGAGAGGGATGCCTTAATTGATAAGTAGGGTCTAAAGGAAAATACATTCCCCAGGGTAAAGTGGTAACCCGACCGTAAAGCTCACCGTTTATAAAATTACCTAATCTGCCAAAGGTATAGCCTAAAGGAATAGCAGGAACAAAAAGGTCAGCAAAATGCCAATGATTTATTTTCTTTTTATAACAAAAAAAGATATAAACCAACAATACCCCGATTAACCCACCATGATAAGCCATTCCCGAAATACCATTATATTGAAGTCCCTTGGAAAAATCAAAGGGAGAAATAATTTTTAATGGATTAGCTAAATAGTATCCAAAATCAGAAGAAATAACATATCCTAATCTACCCCCTACCAAGACCCCCAAGATGGCGTAAAGCATAAAAGTAAAGATAGTATCTTCTGAATATTTAAAATTTTCTGTTCTAACCCTATAAATCACTAATAAATAAACAGTAATGAAAGCTATGCCATACATTAATCCATACCAATGGACTTTCACCAAACCAAAAGAACAAAATACTGGATTTATGTGCTCTGGTATATGAGACCAGTTAAAACCAAAAATCTGTTTCATTTTTCTACAATCTTTCCTATATATTTACTTACTCTTTATATAGCTATTTGGCACATCATTAAATATCTTCCAACTTTTCTATAATATAATAAAGATTTAAACCTATTTGTTTCCCGTAGCAGGACTGCGAATGTTTAAATTATAATTTATTAAAAGGAAAAATGCAAAAAATAAAAAGGCAGGTCTGTGTCAACCTTTTGGGGGTAGTTTTCTTTGGTGAAAAAATATTCCCTGGTTTTGAGTAGACCTACCCCTTGTATTATTAAGACTTATGGTTTTTACCAATAAGCACAATTGCCCTTATTTTATTTAGGTTATGATAATACATCTTAATCTTCTTTCTTATATTTTCTTTAACTGATTAATAATATCCTGCTTCCGTGAGTTTACGCAAAACGCCTACCCAGGGTTTACCCTGATCTGGTCCGGAAAGAGCGGGTATGGTTACCTCGATAAGAGGAGAAGTCTCTGTCTCTTTCTTAAAGCAGGAAGCAGGTAAGGGATACCTGCTCATCTGGTCTATTCTTAATAAGATGAACCTCCCCCACTTT
>DMCY01000117.1 GCA_003451675.1 Candidatus Atribacteria bacterium | reverse complement strand
AGAGATACTCATCTACTCGACTCTATTAGTCGTTAGTGAATAGCATAATTAGTATATAGTATATAGGTATATAGTAAAGAAGGAATAGTATATAGCGGATAGCGTATTTAGCGAAAAACTAAAAACGCAAAGCGCAAAACTAAATTCGTATCTCGTTAAGAATTAGTTAGTTAGTTAGTTAGTTAGTTAGTTACCTGGTTAGCTAGTTAGGGAATGAAAAAACAGAAATGTCATTGCGAAATGTCATTGCGAGGAACAAAGTGACGAAGCAATCTCGATTTCGTATCGCGAATTGTTTGAAGAAAATTAGGATTCAGAAGTAGGGGCACGATTCATCGTGCCCACAATAAAGACGGGTCGAATAAATTCGACCCTTACGTTAAAAGTAATGGTTTATACGTAAATAGTTTTTAATTTTGAATTATGGTTTTTAGCTTTATGGATTTATCCTATACACTGTACTACATACGCTATACGAAATACGACATACGAAATACGACATACGAAATACGACATACGAAAAAAGGGAGATTGATGGAAACAAAACATAAAATTGCTAAATACGCAGGTATAGTAATCATTGCCACTATATTTTGTAGAATATTAGGTTTGGGCAGAGAAATAGTGATTTCCAATAGATTCGGAGCAGGAATTGAAACCGATGCCTTTTTTATCGCCTTTATGATACCTAATCTGTTGAGGAGTTTTTTGGGGGAGGGTGCATTAAACTCAGCTTTCATACCTATTTTTACAGAGTATCTAACTAATCATGATAGAAAAAAAGCTGAATATTTCGCCAGCAATGTTTTAAATATTTTAATTATAATTTTAATAATTGTGATAATTTTGGGTATTTGGGGAGCTCCTTTGCTAATTAATATAATTGCTATCGGTTTTAAAAGCAATATGTATAAATATCAGTTAGCCATAAATCTCACCAGAATTATGTTTCCTTATATAGGTTTTGTAGCAGTTGCTGCTTTTTTTATGGGAATATTAAATTCTTATAATCATTTTTTAATGCCTGCTTTAGCACCGGCTATGTTAAATATTTCTATTATAATTTTTGCTTTTACTTTGAATTTTAAATATGGAATTTTTAGCTTGGCTTTAGGAGTTATAGTGGGCGGAATTGGTCAGGCGTTAGTACAAATCCCTGTATTAATAAGAAAAAGAATAAAATATACTTTTGTGATAGATTTAAACGATCCTGGAGTAAAAAAAATATTAAAATTATTAATACCTGCTATGATAGGTCTATCCATCAGTCAGATTAATGTAGTTGTAGATAGGGCAATAGCTTCTAATTTAATTGACGGAAGTATTTCTGCTTTATATTATTCCAATAGATTAGTTCAATTTCCCTTAGGAGCATTTGGGATAGCTATTTCTATTGCTATTTTTCCTACTCTTTCTAAATATATTGCGAAAAGTAATATCCCTGAATTTAAAAAATCATTATTATTTGGTTTAAAAATGTTGTTATTTATCACCGTTCCGTCAGCTGTAGGGTTAATAGTGTTAAAGGATTCATTGATTCGTTTAATATACGAACATGGTATATTCAGCAAAGTGGCAACCAATATGACTGCAAGTGCCTTATTGTATTATTCTATTGGCCTGTTTGCCTATGCCTGCGTTCGATTGATAACAATGTCTTTTTATGCTTTAAAAGATACCAAAACTCCAGTAAAGATCGGAATTTATATAGTATTTATAAATATTGCTTTGGATCTAATTTTAGTTAGATATTTAGCTCATTCCGGTTTAGCATTAGCTACATCAGTATCAGCTATACTAAATCTGATTATATTATTAAAAGTTTTACAGGATAAAATTGGAGATATTGAATTAAAATCTCAAGCATCATTTTTAATAAAAATTATTATATCTTCAATATTTTTAGGAATAATCTGTGTTTTGGTTGGTAATTATTTCGGTAAAGTATTGGACTTAAATTATAAATATAATCAGATTATTCAAGTAACTGCTTCTATTTTTAGTGGAGGTTTGGTATATTTTATTATTAGTTATATACTAGGTGTAAAAGAAGTCAGAAATTTAAAGCAAAGCATAAAAGAAATCTTAAGGAGTAGAGAATAAATAATGTTAAAAGATTATCATTGCAACATTGAAAATATAAGGAATTTTTCTATAATCGCTCATATTGATCACGGAAAATCAACCATAGCTGATAGATTATTGGAATTCACCGGAACAATTTCCGAGAGAGAAAAAAGAGAACAGATATTGGACGATATGGATTTAGAAAGAGAAAAGGGGATAACTATTAAATCAAAAGCAGTAAGATTATATTATCACTCTAAAGATGGGAAAGAATACATTTTAAATTTAATTGATACCCCGGGACATGTTGATTTTTCATATGAAGTATCTCGTAGTCTTGCGGCATGTGAGGGTGCTTTGTTAGTTGTTGATGCATCTCAAGGTGTCCAGGCACAAACCGTAGCTAATATTAATTTAGCACTAAAAAGTAATTTGAAAATAATTCCGGTAATTAATAAAATTGATCTTGCTACAGCAAACCCAGATAAAGTTACCAAAGAATTAAAAAATATTTCAGAAATAAAAGAAGAGGAAATAATTTTAGCTAGTGCCAAAGAAGGAATCGGAACTTCTGATATTTTAGAAGCAATAGTAAATAAAATTCCATCACCAAAGGGGAGTTCGAATCTGCCTTTAAGAGCACTTATATTCGACTCCGTCTACAATCCATACAAAGGAACTATTGTCTATGTTAAGGTAGTAGATGGTATTATAAAGCCAGGTATGATTATTCGAACTATGTCTAATAACATAAAATATGAAGTTGCAGAAATAGGAATTTTTCGTCCTAAGATGCAGCCTATAAAAAAACTTACTGCCGGGGAAGTGGGATATATAATAGCCGGATTTAAAAATATTAAAGATACTCGAGTAGGTGATACTATCATCGATGCTTCTAATCCATCTCGAGACAGTCTTCCTGGATATAAAAAGGTTACACCTTTGGTTTTTTGCAGTATCTATCCGGTTGATAATAAGGAATACGAAAATCTAAAGATTGCTCTGGAGAAGCTTAAATTAAATGATTCCTCTCTTTTTAGTGAAACTGAAACATCAGAAGCTTTAGGTTTTGGTTTTAGGTGTGGGTTTTTAGGGTTACTGCATATGGAAATTATTCAGGAAAGATTAGAAAGGGAATATAACATAAATTTAATCGCCACTACCCCGAGTGTAATGTATCAAGTGACTAAAAAAAATGGGGAAATGTTAAAAATAAGTAACCCTTCTTCCTTCCCATCAAGAAATGAAATTGAAAAGATTGAAGAACCATATGTAAAAGTAAATATCATTACTCCCAGTAAGTGTGTTGGCGGAATTATGGATTTAGTTCAGGAAAGAAGGGGAAACTTTAAAAATATGGAGTATATCGACGAAAAAATCTTAAGATTAGATTATAATCTACCCTTAAATGAAATTATTTTAGATTTCTATGATAAATTAAAATCAATAAGCAGCGGATATGCTTCGCTTGATTACGAAATTATAGGTTATCAGTCCTCCGAATTGGAAAAAGTCGATATATTGGTTAATCATCAGTTAGTGGATGCTCTATCTTTTATCGTGCATAAAGATAAGGCGTATACGCGGGCGAGGAAGATAGTGGAAAAATTAAAAGAAGTTATCCCTCGCCAAATGTATGAAGTTCCACTGCAAGCGACAATTGAAAGAAAAATTATTGCTCGAGAAACCATAAAAGCATTAAAGAAAGATGTAACAGCCAAATGTTATGGGGGAGACATTACCCGTAAAAGAAAGCTGTTGGAAAAACAAAAGGCCGGCAAAAAAAGAATGAAAAAAATTGGAAAAGTGGAAATTCCACAGGAAGCATTTTTAGGGATATTAAAAATTTAATTAGGTGATAATTAAT
The DNA here is from genome assembly GCA_003451675.1 of Candidatus Atribacteria bacterium. The sequence goes on along the minus strand of DMCY01000117.1, from coordinate 9,540 downwards.
GAAATTAGGATTGTATCTACATTTCCCTTTTTGTATATCAAAATGTCCTTACTGTGACTTCAATTCTTACCAATTGAAAGAAGATAATCAGATTTCTTCCTACATTTCCGCTTTATATCAGGAGATAACAGCTTATTCTCAAAAATTAAAAAAGAGCAATATAAAGACTATTTATCTAGGCGGAGGTACCCCCACTATTTTATCGGGAGTTCAAATTTATAATATATTAGAATTTTGTAAAGATAAATTTACTATTGATAAAAATGCAGAGATAACCATAGAAGCAAATCCGGCGACGGTAGATGGTGAAAAAATAAAGTTGCTAATTGAATCGGGAATAAACAGATTAAGTTTAGGAGCACAAAGTTTCAATAATATATTTTTAAAAAAATTAGGAAGAATACATAATACACAAGATATTATCGATTCGTATTCCTTAGCTCGAGAAATAGGATTTAGCAATATCAATATAGATATCATGTTTGCTCTACCTGATCAAACCACTGAAGACCTTCAAGATACATTAAAAAAAGCTGTTTCATTGAAACCAGACCACTTATCCCTATACAACCTGACTATAAAACAAGGAACAGAATATTACAAAGAATATAAAAGAGGAAAATTAAAGCTACCTACTGAGGATGAAGAATTTGACATGTACAACTGGGCAATAAATTTTTTAGAAGAGAACGGTTTTGAGCACTATGAGATAGCGAATTTTGCACGTCATTATAAGAGATCGATGCATAACCTAATTTATTGGCAGAATAAACCATATTTAGGAATAGGAGCGGGAGCATATTCTTTCATAAGAGGGTATCGATATATGAATTATGAAAACCCAGCAAGATATATCAAAGAAATAATGAGCGGTAAATTACCTGTAGACAATGGAGAAAAATTATCTTTAAGAAAAAGAAGGATAGAAACTATAATTTTAGGTTTAAGGACCAAAGATGGGGTAGGTTATAAAAAATTCAAGACAAGATTTGGAGTTAACCTTAATGATATTTTTCCTGAACAGATCAAAAAATTGGTAAATTTAGGACTATTACAAAAAGATAATTATAGAATAAAACTGACCAAAAAGGGTGTTTTTCTGGCTAATACTGTTTTTAGGGAATTTGTTGATTGATTAGTTAATTAGTTAATTGGTTACTTGGTTAGCTGGTTAAGAGAACAGGAGCCAAATTAGTATAGAGTATCGAGTAGTAGTATATAGCAAAGAAAACAAAAGAGAAAAAAGTAGGGGCGTATTACATACACCCTGATAGCTCGTTAAGAGAGTAGAAGACAGATTAAAAAACAGAAATGTCATTGCGAACGACCGCAGGGAGTGTGGCAATCTCATTGGGATGCTTCCCCAGCTTTCGCTGGGGCAGGCTTGTTTCACTTCTCGCAATGACAAAAAGGAAAACCCATCCATAATGTGCAATACGCAATACGATTCTATTCTGGCTCCTGAATTCTGTCTTCTGAATTTTACTTTTAATCAGCTAACCAGGTAACTAGCTAACCAACTAACTAATTTATACGCTAAACGCTGTACACTAGGCTGTATACCATAACTAATTAACTGGTAAATTGGTGAATCGGCAAATCGGTCAATCGGAGAATTGGAGAATTTTTTTTCATATATCTTGACAAATTATATTTATGGTGATATCTTATTTACGGTATTTAGCACTCTCATAAGGAGAGTGCTAAACGAGGTGTAAAATGGAATTAAACGAAAGGATGAAAAATATATTAACAGCAGTAGTGCATAGATATATTACTACTGCTGAACCTGTTAGCTCAGCTATAATCGCGGAAAAATATAATTTGAATTTAAGTACCGCCACAATAAGGCATGAAATGTACCTATTGGAAAAAAATGATTATTTATGGCAGCCACACACCTCATCGGGAAGAATTCCAACCGATAGAGGATATAGATTTTATGTAGATAATCTAATGGTAAAAAACTATTTAAAAGAAAAAGAGAAGAGAGAAATTATCCAAATTTATAAAAAAAGCAAAGAGTTTGAAGAAACGATGAAGATAACTTCTCAATTATTATCCAAGTTAACTAACAATATAGGAGTTGTATTAGCACCGGTTATATATAATGATTTAGTAAAAAATATTCAATTTATATCGGTAGGAAATAATCGTATTTTAACAATTATAGTTACAGATGCAGGATTGATTTGCCAAAAAATAATTAACGTTTCCGGAGAAATTAGTAAGGATAGGTTAAACTATCTATCTAATTTTATAAATAGTAAATTAGCAGAAAAAGATGTAAATATAACAAATTTAAATAATATATTAATGGACGAATTAGATAAAATTATTTCGTTTCAGAAAAGATTTAATTATATACAAAATTTTTTAGAAGAATGTTTTGATATTGGATATTCCGAAAAAAAAGTTTATCTAAACGGCAGAATTAATATAATGAAACATCCTGAGTTTAAAGAAACAGATAAATTAAATTATATATTATCACTTATCGAAGAAGAAAATATATTAGCCGACACGATAAGAAGATATTTAGGTTTCAGAAAGACGAAAATAATTATAGGTAAAGAGAGCAAACTAAAAGAAATGCAAAATTGTAGTCTGGTAACAAGTGAATACAGTATTAAAGGTAAACCAGCTGGAGCAATAGGAATTTTAGGTCCAACCAGGATGGATTATCCCAGAATGGTCTCTATTGCGGAATATATATCGGATAAATTAAGTGAGATATTATCCGAATTTTAAGATTCTTTCATAATGTTTATTCTCGGAGGATTAATGATGTTTAACAAAAAGGATAAAAAGGAATTGCGGGAAAAAGCAAAATTAACAGAAAGTAAAAAATATAAATTAATGAATAAAGAAGAAATAATCCGAAAATTAATAGAAAAAGAAAAATTATTAAAAAAATTAGAAGAGGAATTATCAAAAACCATGAAAATGGTTCAAGAAAAAGATAATTTATCCAAAGAATATCTGAATCATTTGGAAAGATTGCAAGCTGATTTTGATAATTACAAAAAACGGCAGGAGAAAAAACAGAAGGAATTTATTGAATTTGCTAACGAAAGGCTTATAAATAATTTATTATCTGTAATAGATAACTTAGAAAGAGCTTTAGATTATACTAAAAATGAAAAAGATACCAGGGCTATAAAAGAAGGGATTAATAATATCTTAAAAGAATTTCGTAATATTTTAAATAAAGAAGGGGTTAAACCTATGCAATCAATTGGTCATAGATTTGATCCTTATAAACATGAAGCGGTAATAAGAATAGAAACAGATAAACATTCTGAAGATACGGTTACAGAAGAATTCCGAAAAGGTTACTATATAAGGTCAAAAGTATTAAGACCAGCAATGGTAAAAGTTGCAGTTTCAACTAAAGAGAAAAAAGATACGGACAAAAAATAATCTAAAATTAGTCGTTAATGTACTAGTCGTTAGTGAATAGTCGTTAGTCCTTAGTTTTAAATGCAAGATGCAAGTTTTTAGTTATAGGAAAAGAAAATTTCTAAACCATTAAATAAAAAGAGATTAAGAAAGGGAGAGATGATATTATGGGAAAAATAATAGGAATCGATTTAGGAACAACTAATTCTGCTGTTGCAGTTATAGAGGGAGGCAAACCTGTTATCATAGAAAACGCAGAAGGTGGTAGAACTACACCTTCTATGGTTGCATTTACAAAAAAAGGTGAAAGGTTAGTGGGTTTATTAGCAAAAAGACAAGCAGTTACCAATCCTGAAAATACAATATTTTCGGTTAAAAGACTTATCGGTAGAAGATATAATGACGAGCAAGTGGGAAAAGCAAAAAAAATCTTACCTTTTAAATTAGTTCCTGGAGGGCATACTGATGTTAAAATAGAAGTCAAAGGCAATGCTTATAGTCCACAGGAAATTTCAGCTATGGTATTGCAAAAACTTAAAAAAGAAGCTGAAGATCACATTGGTGAAAAAATAAGTGATGCAGTTATTACTGTACCGGCATATTTTGATGATAACCAAAGAGAAGCAACTAAAAGCGCGGGGAAAATTGCCGGGTTAAATGTTTTAAGAATTATAAATGAACCTACAGCAGCCGCCTTTGCTTATGGATTTGATAAGAAAAAAAATGAAAAAGTAGCAGTTTATGATCTTGGAGGAGGAACTTTTGATATATCTATTTTAGATATTGGCGAAGAGGGAGTCTATGAGGTTAAATCTACTAACGGAAATACTTTCCTGGGCGGTGACGATTTTGACCAAAGAATAATACACTGGTTAATAGATAGTTTTAAAAAAGAAAATGGAATAGATTTAAAAAATGATCAAATGGCTTTGCAAAGATTGAAGGAAGCAGCAGAAAAAGCAAAATGTGAATTATCCTCATCATTAGAAACTGAGATTAATTTACCTTTTATTACTGCTGATGCCAGTGGTCCAAAACATTTAAGTGTTACTCTAACTAGAGCAAAATTAGAACAGCTCACCGAAGACCTTATTGAGAGTACTATAGAACCCTGTCATAAAGCACTTGAAGACGCTAAATTAAAAGCAGAAGATATACATGAAGTAATTTTAGTTGGCGGGCAAACCAGGATGCCCAAAGTACAGGAAACTGTAAAAAAGATATTTGGGAAAGAGGCAAATAAAGGAGTTAATCCCGATGAAGTGGTGGCAATGGGAGCCGCAATTCAAGCTGGTATTTTAGGAGGTGAAGTAAAGAAAGATATTCTGCTATTGGATGTTACACCCCTATCTTTAGGCATAGAAACTTTAGGTGGAGTATGTACTAGATTAATTGAAAGAAATACCACCATTCCTACGTCCAAGAGCCAGATATTTTCGACCGCTGCCGATAATCAGCCAACTGTTGATATAAATGTATTACAGGGTGAAAGGCCTATGGCTAAAGATAATACCAGTTTAGGAAGATTTCAATTAACTGGTATACCACCAGCACCAAGAGGGATTCCCCAAATCGAAGTAACTTTTGATATCGATAGAAACGGTATTATCAATGTTAAAGCAAAAGATTTAGGGACTCAAAAAGAACAAAAAATAACCATTACTGCGTCAAGTGGGTTAACTGATGAAGAAATAGATAAAAAAGTAAAAGAAGCGGAGCAGTATGCCGAAGAGGACAAGAAATTAAAGGAAAAGATAGAACTTCGAAATCAGGCAGATACTTTGATTTATACTGTGGAAAAAACTCTAAAGGAATCCGGAGATAAGATTAGCGAAGAAGAAAAAAATAATATTACTGAAAATATCAAAGATCTCAGGAAAGCCTTAGAAGAAGATGATGTAGAAAAAATAAAATCAAACATCGAAAAATTAACTACTTCCTCACATAAGCTTGCTGAGGAAATTTACAAAAAAGCATCAGCCCAAACACAACAACAAAAAGCAAATAAGGAAAGCGAGAAGGCCAGCGAAGCTGATAAAAAAGATGAAAAGGGAGAAGAAAAAGTAGTTGATGCTGATTATGAAGTCGAAAAAGACGAAGACAAGAAAGACTAACTAATCGTTAGTGAATAGTATTTAGTAAAGAGATAAGAAAAAGCCTGAATAGCGGGTAACGTATAGAATTAGTTAGTTGGTTAGTTAGTTACCTGGTTAACTGGTTAAGGAAATAGAAGATAGAATTCAGGAGAGAGAAGCCAGAATAAGAAATAGCGTATAGAAATAGTTAGCTGGTTAACTGGTTAAGGAAATAGAAGATAGAATTCAGGAGAGAGAAGCCAGAATAAGAAATAGCGTATAGAAATAGTTAGCTGGTTACTTGGTTACCTGGTTAACTGGTTAAGTAAAGATAAGAAAAAACAGAATTAAGAACAAAAAACAGAAATGTCATTGCGAGGAGTGCAACGACGCGGCAATCTCGATTTCATATCGAATATTGTTTGAAGAAAATAGTAATAAGCAATATGTAGGGGCAGACCTTGTGTCTGCCCATAATAAGTAATGTGCGATAAGTAATTTGTAAGGGCTCGATTCATCGAGCCCGTCTGTTTCTTCTGTCATTCCTGCGAAAGCAGGAATCCAGAGCATTTCTACCCACATATATGAATTAAATTAACCGGTTAACTGGCAAACAGGGTAACTGGATAACTAATGTGTGATACGCAATACGATATACGACATACGAGGAAAGAGGGAAATATTAATTGACAAAAAGAGACTATTATGAAATTTTAGGTTTAAAAAAAGATGCTACTCCTGAGGAAATAAAAAAGACTTACAGGAAGCTTGCCTTAAAATATCATCCTGATAGAAATTCATCTGATGGTGATGCCGAAAAGAAATTTAAAGAAATTAATGAAGCCTATCAAGTGCTTAGTGACCCGGAAAAGAGGGCAAAATATGATCAATTTGGTTCGGCTGAAGGCATGGGAGGATTTGATTTTCAAGGAAGAGGTTTTTCTGATTTCGGTGACTTCGGAGATTTTAGCGATATTTTTGATTCTTTTTTTGGAACAAGAACTCGAAGAAGTGAAGGAAGAGTGCGTCCTCAAAGAGGAGCTAATTTAAGATACAATTTAGAAATAAGCTTCGAAGATGCTGCCTTTGGCAAGGAAACTAAAATAGAAGTTCCAAGCTGGGAAACTTGTCAAGCGTGCAAAGGAAGCGGAACAAAACCTGGCACTTCTCCCCAGACCTGTCCTGATTGCCACGGTACAGGTGAGATTAAAAGCACTCAAAGTACAATGTTTGGGCAATTTGTTAATATAAAAACCTGCCCTCGGTGCGCAGGTGAAGGAAAAATAATAAAGGATGTATGTACCAATTGTAGAGGTACAGGGAAAGTAAAGAAAAATAGAGTAGTAAAAGTAAAAATACCTGCTGGTGTAGCTAACGGTCATCGATTACGAATAACTGGAATGGGAGAACCGGGAGAAAGAGGTGGTCCTTCTGGTGATTTATACATCGTTTTATACGTAAAACCTCATAAAATATTTAAACGTACAGGGATAGATATAAGTTGTACTCATTCAATTAGTTTTGTAAAGGCAGCATTGGGGGGTACAACTACTGTTCCTACGCTGGAAGGAAAGGCAAAACTAAAAATTCCCGCCGGAACCCAATCCAATAGCGTCTTCAGGCTTAAAGGAAAAGGAATATTTAAAATTGGAACTAATCAAAGAGGAAATCAATATGTTAAAATTATAGTGGGAATACCTAAAAAAATGAATGATAAACAAAGAAATTTATTATTAGAATATGCAAAATTAAGTGGAGAAGATTTAGAGAAATTGGGAGAAAAAGGCATTTTTGCAAAAATAAAAAATGTTTTTGGATAAAACAAAATAGTATCCAGTATCGAGTATTGAGTATATAGTATAGAATAAAGTAATGAGTAATATGTAATAAGTAAATAGGATTATAGTCTCAAATTTACAAAAACGGGTTACTTGTTAGCTAGTTTACCTAATAAATAATTATAAATGATATATAAAATCGAGATTGATTCGTCACTTTGTTCCTCGCAATGACATTTCTGTTTTTTCATTCTTACTCTTTCTTGATATTTTTTATTCCCTAACCAGCTAATTATTTTTAACGAGATACTAAATTCGCTTTTATTTTTCTAACTCGATACTCAATACTCGATACTCGATGTTGATTAGGCTTCTGAATTCTATTTTTCTTACTATATACCATTGCTTATTTTTTAACTCGATACTGTTTTGGCTTTTATTTACTTAACTAACTAACCAACTAACTAACTAACTAACTAATTTTAAAAAGGAGTATTTATCATTAAAGTTGCCCTTAAAACACTCGGATGTAAAGTAAATCAATACGAGACAGAAAGCATTATCAATTTTCTTAAAGATAAAGGCTTTCAAATAGTAGATTTTCACCAAAATGCTGATGTATACATAATAAATACTTGTACTGTCACTCAAGAAGCAGATCGTAAATCTAAACAGATGATAAGAAAAGCTATCCGCCAAAATAGAAAATCAAAAATAATTGTAATCGGCTGCTATGCACAATCTGATTATGAAGATCTGCAAAAAATAGAAGGGATCAGTCTGATAGCAGGGAATGGGAAAAAAAATGATATTTTACAACAATTAGAAAAAATAGATTTCCATGATATGGTTATTAGAGTAAAGCCTGCAAAATATCTAAAAAAATATGACAATATTCTTAAAAATAAATCAAGTAGCTTACATACCCGCGCCTGGCTAAAAATACAAGATGGTTGCAATAGATTCTGTACTTACTGTAAAGTTCCATATGTTAGAGGCCCTGCTCGAAGTAGATCTGTAGAAGATGTATTAGAAGAAGTTTCTAATTTAAGTAGTAATGGGGTTAAAGAAGTAGTCCTCACAGGAATTAATTTGGGTACATACGGCAGAGATATAGATAAAGGGAAAACAAATTTAGCAAAATTAATTTCTTTGATTAGCAATTTTAAAGGAATAAAAAGAATTCGTTTAAGTTCAATAGAATTAATAGACATCAATGCTGAATTATTAAATATTTTTAAACACTGTTCTAAGTTTTGTCATCACCTGCATATTCCGCTGCAAAGTGGCGACAATAAAATTCTTAATCTTATGAATCGTCCTTATGATACCTCGATTTTTTGCAAAAAGATCTCCCTGATAAAAGAAATAATACCTGATGTAGCCATAACTACTGATATTATGGTGGGTTTTCCTAATGAAGATAGTAATAGTTTCAGTAAAACCATTAATTTTGCTCGAAAAATATGCTTTGCAAAAATACACGTTTTTCAATATTCTAATCGTAAAGAGTGCTTAGCAGCTTTGCTGCCCAATAAAGTCAATAATAGAACCAAAAAAGAAAGAAGTAAAAAGTTACAAGAATTGTCTAAAGAACTATTTTATGATTTTCAAAAAAAATTCCTCAATTCGATTGCTGAAATTTTGGTCGAGGACGAGATAAAAGACAAAGAAGGAAGAATCTATTCCCGCGGTATCACGTCTAATTATATTAAAATAATAATTCCTGATTTTATCGGTAAAAAAGGTGAAATAGTTAGTGTTAAATTGCATCAAATCTGTTCTAATTATATCGTTTCAAAATCGTTTCGTTAGTGTAAACTTTTACGAACTGGGGTCAGGCTTCACAACTTCACATTTTCTGTTTTCGTTTTACATTTTGTGAAGTTGTGAAGCCTGACCCCAGTTCGTATACATAAAAATGTACTCGAACCTATTTGAAGGTTCTACACTTTTTTCTAGTAGATCTTCTCTTACTTTTTGCTTTAGAGAATTTAATTTAAGCAACTTATTTTGTAATTTAGTTATCTTTCTTTTCAGTTCTGCTGGATTTAGCATATCATATTGGCTTTTCAATTTCACCTTTATCTCATCTTTAATATCGGGAGAGGCCAGAACTCTTCGGTAAGGGGTCTTAGCCTCATCATATCTTTGGATAACCTTACTCCCTATTCTTTCCTTTTTGATTAATTTCCTGACCGGTTGAAAGAAGTTAACGTCGAGTCTAAGATAAGCATACAGTTCATTTAAAATACTAACTTCCTTATCGGTATCATATCTGCCGG
>DMCY01000088.1:698-20702 GCA_003451675.1 Candidatus Atribacteria bacterium | reverse complement strand
TTTTGATTAAATTCTAAAATGGGATGCTCTTTTATCCGCATAATCTCCTCCTTTCTTATAAATGATCCTTTAAGGTAAAACCATACCTTAAAGGATCATTTTCATCCACAACAAACTGCTGTAATCCAGTAATATACGCACTCCCTGTAATTTTAGGAATTATTGCGGGAAAATCTCCAACTTTCGCTTCACTATCTATGTGCCCTTTAAATTTGGTCCCTAATATACTTTCATATACAAATTCTTCATTAATTTTAATTTTACCTTTGCTATAGAGGACCGCTAACTTAGCAGAGGTACCAGTGCCACAAGATGATCTATCAACCTGCCCTTTACCAAAAATTACACAATTCTTTAAATTTGCTTCAGAATTTGTTGATGAATCATAAATTTCTATTGAATCTATAGAATTTATATATTTATTTTCCGGGTGAATTACTTTTATACTTTTATTTAGTTCCTCTCTCAATCTCATACCTAAATAAATTAATCTTGAAATATTTTTTCTCTCGACTTTAATACCTAAATCTTTCGCTAAAACAATTCCAAAAAAGTTACCTCCAAAAGCTATATCTACATTTATTTCTCCTACTTCAGGAAGTAAAACTTTATGACCGCTTTTAAATACAAAAGAAGGCACGCCTTGGAAGGTCACTTCTTCAACTCTATCGTGGGAAATTTTAGCTTGGGTTTTAACCAGCCCTGCGGGTGTATCCAAAATAACTTCTGTAATCGGTTTTTTTCATGGAAATGAATCCCATCTCTAGGGCTACAGTTACTGTCCCTATAACTCCATGCCCACACATATTGAGATACCCTTTAGTATCCATGAAAACAACACCTAAATCAGCAGAAGGATTTGCCGATTGAGTTAATGTAGAACCAAACATACCACTGTGACCCCTGGGTTCTAACATTAGAAATTTTCTAACATAGTCTAACTCTTTTTCAAGATATATTTTCTTCTCCATCATACTATTACCTGGAATAGAAGGAACACCAGCAATAATAACTCTTATTGGTTCTCCCATAGTACGTGAGTCAATCGCAAAAATAGATTTTGAAAATTTCATGCAATACAAAAACCTCCAACTATTTTCTTGTCTGCCCAAAGACGTCCAAATTGCATTATTATTGCTAAATAATCAAAAATAAACAATCGAGTAGAACGGTAGATAATTAATTTATCTACCGTTCTCTCACACCACCGTACGTACCGTTCGGTATACGGCGGTTCACAAAGACCGTGACACTCCTTACTATTGCTCTCTCATACTATTAATAGCAGGTTCAAATACTTTCTTTTATTATAATATTACCCTAAATTTTTATATTTTTTTAAATTTATAAAGTTGGTGGAGAGGTAACCCAAAAAATTTCTGCTTCTACATCCCCGATATTTGTATTTTTATGTTCTTCATTCTTGGGTATAAATACCAAATCGCCTTCACTTATATATTCTACTTTGTCTTGTGTTTCCACTTTAATTTTTCCTTTTAAAATTAGGCAAATTTCTTCCGTTGGATGTTTTGAGAATCCTTCTCCCGGTACACTTTTACCAACTTGCAACCTACCAATACCTGCCTGGCAGTTTTCTGCACCGGCATTGTCCTTTGTTATGACAACACTTAATGAAGATTTTGTATCTATCTCTGACCTTTTAACGACCTTCACAAATATCACCTCCAAATTAACTTCTTAATCAATTTATATACATTGGATTAATTTCTCGTGAAATAAACAGAAAAATATTTTTCTCCCCACCTACAAAGATGGGTAGTTACAATCAAACTAATATTTTTTACTAATCTTCAGTATTTATTTTCACTTTTATGTTTATTTCTGGTAGTATCAACTATCATTAATTTGCCATTTCTCTCTTCTATAATTACTCCATATGCCTTCTTTGCCTCTTCGATGGTAATATATTCATTTAAAACATCATCCAATACTAACATAGGATCTCTCTCTAAGGGGTCTCCATATCCACCACCGCCGGCTGTTATAAGTCTTACTAAATCACCTTCAATTAAGGGATAATTAGAGAAAGTAGCTCTTTGAATCATCTCATTTTTACCATTAAACACCTGGACTTTATTATTTGAACCATCTTTTCCTCCATCCATACCCCACGTAGGATATCTATACCTACTTGCAATTGTTGTAATTTCTGCGTTTGAATTTAATATTCTATAATCTCTTATAAGGCCAAATCCTCCTCTAAATTTTCCAGCACCAGAATTTAGATTAAGTGAATATTGTTCAACTATTATAGGATACCTATTTTCTGCTATTTCTACAGGCATTATAAAAGTTTCTCCATCACCAATTGCAACTAATCCGTTTTCTCCATCTTTATTTATTCCTGCTCCCCAGCCTCCAGCCTGTGGTTCACATAATACAAATGGTTGCATGGCTTCATCTTCAATGCCACCAAGTATTGTACCTATTATACTTAAGAAGTGACCAGCAGTTAATCTTTCTGGAATATGTGGTGCCAATGCTTTAGCAACAAGATCAGTTAAATGTGAAAGTGCTTCCCAGTTACACGAAACGGGTGCAGGCCTAATTGCTGAGAAAATAGTACCGTCCGGTACAACTACCTTTAAAGGTTTATAAAACCCTTCACTTATTCCCTGGTGTGGAGAAACTATTGCTTTATATATAATCCTTGCAGCTGAAAGTGCCCCGTATCTAGTACAATTAATTGGCGCTGCTACTTGAGGACCTGAACCAGTTAAATTTATAATAAATTCATCATCTGTTATCGTTACTTTTGCTTTTACATAGATGTCTTTAATACCATTTGAATCAGTATCTATATATCCATCTGATTCAAATACCCCGTGTGGCAATTTTTTTAATTCTTGTTTTGCAAGCTTTTCATCATTTTTTAGCATTGTTTCAATGCTTTTTAAAATTAAATCTCTGCCATATCTTTCACACAGTTCAACAACTCTTCTTTCCGCTACCTTAAGAGAAGCAGTTTGAGCATATAAATCTCCTAACGTCATTTTCGGTGTTCTAACATTAGCTTCAACCATATCCCTTACCGCTTCATTCAATTTCCCCTGTTCATATACTTTAATAATTGGGAATTGTAAACCTTCCTGGTACACCTCTGTGGCATTTGTAGACCAACTTCCCAATGATTTGCCTCCAATTTCATTCCAGTGTCCTTTATTTGCTGCGAAAGCTATTATCTCATTTTTATAAAAAATTGGCATAACAGCAGATATATCACACAAATGGGTACCACTACCATTGTACGGATCATTAGTTAATATAATATCCCCTGGCCTTAAATTCTCATAACCAAATTTATTAAGTACTGATTTAACCGAATAAGTAATTGTTCCCAAAAACCCCGCAACTCCATTGGCTTGAGAAATTAAATTACCTTTTGCATCCGTTAACCCTACTGCACAGTCAAAAACTTCATAAATAATTGGACTTTGGCTTGTTCTGCCCCAACTAAGGAACATTTCCTCTGATGCAGCTATTAAATTTTCACTAATATTTTCTAATGTAAATATATCTAATTTACTCATACTTTAAACCTCCTCTATTATAAGATTTCCATATTCATCGACATATAATTTCTGACTAGGATATAGAGCTGTAACAGCGGTTTTTTCTTCAATTATTGCTGGCCCTTTTATTTCGTTACCTACTCCCAATTTTGCTCTCACATATACAGGCACTTCGATTTTACCATCTTCATCGAAATCAACAACTCTTCTTTCTTCTACAGCATCTTCTGGTTTCCCTTTTATTTTTAAGGGTTTAATTTCGGATTTTTCAATCTTACAAAAAGCTGTTATGTTAAAGTTAACAAATTCTATTGCAGAATCAGGTAAAATAAATTCATAATATTGTTTATGTAATTTTTCAAAATTTCCTCTTACAACTTGCAAATCTTCGTCGTCCTTTAATTCTCCTGAAGGAACCATTGTTTTTACTGTATGTTCTTGACCAACATATCTTATATCCGCTGATTTAACGATATATAAATCTTCCTTTTTAAAACCATGGGTATGATATGCTTCAATAGCTTCTTTCGTTATCTTATCATATATTTTATTAATAATATCAATATTTTTATTATTTAGCCTAACTACTCTTGTAGTTATATAATCCTGCCTTAAATCGATCATTAACATCCCCCACGCAGAAAAAACACCAGGGTTCTGTGGTATTATTACTTTTTTAACTTTTAATTCTTTTGCTAAGTAGGGAGCATGAAGTGGTCCATTGCCACCCATCGCTATCATAGTAAATTCTCTTGGGTCATAACCTTTTCTTACGGATACAAGTTTTAATGCATTCATCATATTACTGTTCGCTATTCTAACAATACCTCTTGCCATCTCTTCTTCAGATATCTTATAATAATTAGCTAATTTTTTTATCACTTCATACGATTTCTTAATATCAATATCGTACTTATCTCCTAAAAACTTTGTTAAATTTATTTTCCCCATAATATAATTGGCATCCGTTAAGGTCGGCTCCGTACCTCCCTTGTTATAACATGCAGGTCCTGGATCAGCTCCTGAACTTTGGGGACCAACTTTAAGAACGCCAACAGAATCTAACCAAGCAATGCTTCCTCCACCTGCTCCAATTTCTATAACATCGACTATAGGAACGCTAATAGGGTAACCGGAATATATTGATGTTTTACCCAACCGATAATCTGTTGTAGTTTTTATCTCATTATTATGAATCAATGACGTTTTAGCTGTAGTTCCTCCAACATCAAAAGTTATTATATTTTTTTCATTAATTATCTTACCAAGTTCATTTGCTCCTATAACACCACCTACAGGTCCTGATTCTATAACATTTATAGGATTAATCTTGGTCATTTCAAATGTTGCAGCACCACCATTAGACTGCATACAATAAGGTTCAATTGCCAATCCTTTTTCTTTCATTCTGCTTTTTAATGTGTCAAGATATTTATGAGCCAAAGGTTTTACGAATGCATTAGAGGCTGTTGTATTCATTCTTTCATATTCATGCCATTGTTTAATCAATTTAGATGATATAGCAATTTCTACACCTGGCAATTCTTTTTCTAATATATCCTCTATCTTTTCTTCATGCTCAGAGTTAGCATATGAATTCATTAAACATACCGCTATCGCTTCAATTTTTTCTTCTATACATTTTTTTGCTATTTCCTTGACTTGTTTAATATTTAAAGGTATAAGTATTTCTCCATTTTTATTAAGTCTTTCTTCAACTTCAAATCTATATTTTCTCGGGATTATTGATTTTGGCTTAGTATAATAATAATTATAAAGATCAGTTCTATTAGCCCTTCCTATTTCTAGAACGTCTCTAAATCCTTTTGTCGTAATTAATGCAGTTTTAGCCCCTTTCATCTCTGTTAACGCATTAATAACAATGGTACTACCATGCACTATGTAATCAACTTCTTCTAGAGGTATATTCCCCTTTTTGATACAATCCATAACCCCATCTGCAAAATTACTAGGTGTACTGGGTGATTTTGTTACAATTAATTCATTCGTATTCTCATTATTCATTGCCACATAATCAGTAAAAGTTCCTCCTATGTCAATAGCCATTCTATAGGACATATTTTCTCCTCCTTTTATATTCTCTTATAGTATTTGTTTATAATGTACACTTTCCCTATTTTTCTTATCTAATCCTTTAAAACATATCTAACACCTCTCTTGCAATAAGTAACTTTTGCCTAAAATTACTGATTTATCATTTCCTATCCATTTATCTCATAATATTATTACAGAGTAATGATTATATTAAGATTCGAGATTATCTTATTAGATTGATAATTGTCTACACTTAATTATTTAATTACATTTCTACCAACCCTTGGTTATCTTTAAAATATCATCACTAAGTAACCCTTTTTCCAAATCGACCATACACTCCTCAATAATATCAATCCCTTTATTAAACTCTTTTTCTGTTATCACTAAAGGGGGTTGAATTCTTAATACTGAATTACTGAAAAAGGATAGTAGCAATCCTTTTTGCCAGGCGCGATAACAAATCTTTGCGGCTGCTTCTTTGTATCTTTCTTTAGTCAAAGGATCTTTGACTAAATCTACTCCTATTGACAAACCGAGTCCTCTTACCTCTCCAATAAATGAAAAACGTTTCTTCATAGTATTAAAACGTTCTAGGGCAATATTAAATAACCGCTTAGCATTTTCTATTAATTTTTCCTCTTCGATAACTTCAATAGTCGCTAAGGCTGCCGCACAGCATACAGGATTACCAGCAGTAGTGAACAGATGGGCTGGGGCCTCTAAAGAATCCATAATTTCCGCTCTTCCAATTAAGGCCGATAAGGGTAATCCGGAAGCAAGGGCTTTGGCCAGTACTACAAGGTCGGGTTCAATTCCAAAATGTTCGATTCCAAACCATTTCCCCGTTCTACCCATCCCCTGCTGAACTTCTTCAGATACAAAAAGAATTCCGTGATTCTTGCAAAGTTTATATAAACCTTCCATAAACTCTAATGGTGGCACTACTAACCCTGCATCCCCTTGTATAGGTTCGATAATAACTACTGCTACTTCGTCTGGCGGAAGATAGTTTTTAAAAGCATACTTAAGATAATTCAAACAGTCTCTTCCCGCATTCTCTGGAACTCCCCCTAAGGGATTGCGATAAGTATCAGGGAAAGGCATATGATAAATTTCAGGCAATAAAGGTCCAATCTTTCTTGCCATATTAAGACTTACCGCAGAAAGACTAATAGACCCATAAGTCGAACCATGATAAGAACGAATAAAAGAGATAATTTTGGTTCTACCCGTATAAGCTCGAGCCAGTTTAATTACACCATCATTAGCATCTGAACCAGAAAGGCCAAATGCTACTTTTTTAGGAAAATCACCCGGTGTAATTTTTATTAATTTTTGAGCAAGATCGACTAAAGGTTTGTGGTACATATATGCTGAAGTATAGAGTATAAACTGTTCTGTTTGATTTTTGATTGCTTTTACAATTTTTGGATGACAATGTCCAGTATTTAAAGCGCCCGCACTGGACAAAAAGTCGATGAATTTATTTCCATCTATATCTTCAACAATTGAACCATATCCACTTTTGATTACTAAAGGGTAATATGGTACTCGAGAAAATGGTGCAATTACTTTATTATCTTTATGTACTAATTCTACGCATTTTTCGTTTTTGTTTTTAATATTTCTAGACATATTTCTCTCCTCTTAAAATGTAAGTCTTATAAATATATTTATTTAATAATTAATTCCCTTGTAAAATTAGTCAAGATTTTAAAACCATTTACTGTTACTACACCTATATCTTCTATTCTAGCCCCAAATTTCTCAGAGAGATAAATACCCGGTTCTATACTAAAAACCATCCCTGGTTCAATTGGTCTTTCATTATTATCAAGTAAAAAAGGCGGTTCATGAAAATCTAATCCTATTCCATGTCCAGTTCTATGAGTAAAGTATTCTCCATAATTCATATTTTCAATTACATCTCTTGCAGCTTTATCAATTTCAAAACACTTCTTTCCGGGAGAAACTTCTTTACAAGCTGTTTCATGGGCCTTTTTAACTATTTCGTAAACCTTTTTCATTTCGTCAGTAGGTTCACCTAAACATATTGTTCTAGTTATATCCGAGCGATAACCTTCTAAGATCCCCCCAATATCAAATATTACAAATTCTCCTTTTTGTATCTTCTTGTTTGATGGAATATGATGAGGAATAGCAGCATTTGCTCCTGATGCAACTAAGGGTAAAAAGGAAATACCATCAGCCCCTAATTCCTTAAATAAAAACTCTATTCTCGTAGATAGTTGTTTTTCAGTCATCCCTACGGTTACTTCGTTAATTATTTTTTCTATTACTTTCTCAGTAATATCGGCAATTTTTTCTAATTTTTTAATCTCTTCATCATCCTTTATTAACCTAAGATCCAACATAACTTCTGAAACTTTTACAAACTTAGCCCTTGGGCAAATCTCTTGTATGCTTAATAAATGTGCCGACCACATTTTGTCATCAATAGCTATTTTAGTATCAGTATTATTTTTAACTATCCGCCTCAAAAATTCGGAAGGATTTGTAGTTTCATCCCAGAGTAATATCTCTCCATAAATTATATTTTTTTGAAATATTTCTTTAGACATTTCTGGTAATATAAAGTATATCTCACCTTTTTGTGTAATTATCATTAAATGCATTCTCTCATCTTGAAGTACTTCAAAACCTGTCAAAAATAAAAAATTCTCAGAAATAGAAAGTATTAGATAATTAATTTCCTTCTCAATCATTTTGTTTTTTACTTTTTCTAATCTAGCTAACAATATGTCTTTATTCATAATTCTTTATTTACACCTCTTTTCTATTTTTTATTTGTACTAATTTTTAGTAGTATTTACAATTTAACTAAAAAACTAGTCATACATGTGATCTTTCCTATAGAATATTGATAACCATAATATCCAAAACAGGAAGGAGAAAAGCACACATGACCAAAGATGATTTTCTACTAGTTTCAAGTACAGTATACTGCAATTAAAACTATAAATATTTTATTCCCATAACCCTTTCATGTTATACTGTGACTCCAGGTTCCAGTCCTTTATTTCACTTATAGGTGGAGTTTCATATGCTCTAATCTTACTATGTGTCCAATTTGCTTTTTCTTTTAACTCTATTAAAAATTCAGCATACTTAAATGGAGCTAATATCGCATCAATAACCGGTACCCCAAGATATTCTTGTAATTCTCGATAGAAACCAAATTGTCCTGTGCATCCTAAAATAATGACCTCTGCTCCATCTTTTTCAACAGCTTCTTTCGCGGCTTCTTTTTGTAATTTTATAGTCAACTTCTCATCTTTATGAAAGTCGTATACTCCCAGTCCTAAAGGCTTAAAAGATGCCAATTTTTCTTTAAATCCACATTTCACTACATTTTCCATCATCTGTGGAATCCACTTATCTCGTCCAACAATTATGGAAAATTTATGTCCTAGAGTTGACGCTATATGCATCGAAGACTCGGCCGGTGCTACTACAGACATTTTATTTACAATTTCTCTTGCTTCTAACAAACCAGGATCATAAAAACAGCCAATAATAGCAGCATCATACCCATCTTTTTCAGCTTGTTTTACTTTTTTTAAAATATCCGCTAAGACAAGTGCTTCATAATAATAATACTCTAGGTGTTGAGGACCTTTCTCAAGTGAAACTACGTCTATTAAAGTGTCTTTATTTTTCACGGTACATAAATATTCATAAATAGGTACATCAAAAGTATCTGTACCAAGTGGATTAATGCATAAAATTTTTTTCTTTAGCATTTTCATTTTTCCTCCCCTTAATTTATTCATTTTATCTTGGTTAAATCGATTCCCACACCTTTACAGGCGTGAGACTTTCAAAAGATACAAAATAACCTTTCCCCCATATACCTTTTTCAAGAAAGTAAACTTTCTACTTAGAGATCTGCTGGTATTCTTTTTTATGGCTTCCGCTACTTTACTTACGGCATACTTCGGGGGAATAATCATAAACAAATGAATGTGATCATTTTTTATCTCTATCTTTATTATAATTATAAATTCCTCTTTTTTAATATTTTGTTTAAATCATTTTAAACACCCCCCTATTTCTATGAAAAGTCAAATGCAAGTTTTATTTTCTATGTGGCTGTATTGGCTCTTCATCTTTATTTTCTCCATCTTCAAATTCTTGATCATCCTTCTATTCGTGTCAATTTATCAGCACACATCATAAAACTTGATATAGGACACTCTAAAGCCTTTCTTAAGAAAGAACGCTCCTGATAAATTGGACATTTGGTAAGTATTCTCTTTAAAACTCCTACTAAAATCTTATACGCTATCGCCGCAACCCCTGTTAATGCTCAGTAATTAAGTAACTTATTTGGTATAATTATTCCACCAAAGGAGGTACTTAATTATGAAAATTAGACAATAGGTCATCGTAAAAAGATGGAAACCTATACTGGAAGAATATGAAAGGATCCAGAATAAGGTTCTCCCCCGTCCCTTTCGCTTTGTTAAAGACTTATGTCTTGCTCATCATATCTCAAATAAAGAGCTAAGACGTTATTATCGTAAGTGGCAGGAAGGGGGTAAACAGGATGATTCCTTACTCCCTGCCCAAAGAGGAGCTCGTCCGGGATCCCGTAGAACCCCTAAAGAGATAGAGCGTAATATCATGAAAGCCTACCGTAGGTTCGGCTCTAATCGTTATGAACTGGTATTATTGTTTAAACCATATTATTTAGATAGAACTCCTTCTCCGGCTACCATGGATCGGATCAAAAAACGCTATCCTCTAAACCCGGCCCAGAAGGAGATCATCAAACGCTATGAGAAGGTAACCCCCGGGGAGTTAGCCCATATCGATCTTACTAAGGTGCCTAAGGATATCTGTATGGTCTTTAAGATAAAAGACCTCTATGTCGCTGCTTTAGAGGATGATTGCACCCGATTGACTTACCTAGAGATTCTAAAGGATAAGAAAGCATCTACTCTAACCTACTTTATGGCCCGGGCTCTATCCTGGTTCAAACAGATTTATAATTTTGAGTTTGAGAAGGTACTATCTGATAATGGTCCGGAATTTAAAGGCTCACTAGATAGAGAACACCCCTTTGAAACTATGTGTAATCAATTAGGGATTAAACATATCTATACTAGGCCCTACCGACCACAAACCAATGGTAAGGTCGAGGCCTTCTGGAAGATCATCAAAAACGAGTTCTTCTACCCTAATTCATTTGACTCTGTAAAAGATCTTATCTATAATCTAGGAAACTTCCTATTCGAATATAACCACTTAAGAAGACACGGGGGATTGAAGTATATAACCCCCTATGAAAAGCTAGAAAAAGTTACCGAATTATTGAGCTAGTACAACCCCCTTCATCCCAGGATATTGATCAGATAGTTTCCATCTCTTTATCTCATAAATTGGCAGAGGCTCATAACTGCATATTTTATTATGGCCCCAACCAAAATTCTTATTAAGTTCGATCATAAATTCAGCATATTTAAGCGGGGCAATAATAGCATCTTTCACAGGGATTTTGAGATACTCCTGAAGCTTTTTATAAAAAGCAAATCGCATGGTACGACCAAGGATAATAACCTCCGCAAGTTTTTTATGAACTGCTTGTTCTACCGCTTTATGTATTCGCCCGACGCGATGTTTCTGTTATATCCTTTTGAAAATTATTTACCTCCAGATCGACTGACTCAAACGAAGCTAAACGATTAATTAAACTATAATCAGCAATATTTTATACATTTTGGGAATACATTTATTACTCGCGACAATGATTGAAAACCGTTGCCCTAATCCAGCAGCAATTAACATACTGCTCAGCAGGAGCAGAAATAATAATACAATCAGTAATCTCTCTTGGTTCCCTAAGCCCTGGATCATAAAAAACATCCAATAATTACAACATCATATCCCTCTTTTTCTGCTCTTTTGACTTGATCTATAGTATCACCAAGAATTAGAGCATCATAGTAATAATAATTAATGATTAAGATGCATAAGCCCCCTTTTATAAGAGAAATTACATCTACGTGTGTATCCGAAGACTTTACATTATTAATATACTCGGCACAGGTTGATTAAAACCTGCTGCTTCATTAACTAGATTAATCCAAAGAATACGATTTACCATTTTCGAATCCTTTTCATAAATCTTGATATTTTAATTTTCTTAAAATAATTTATACAATATTTTACTTTTTTAAACAATATTATTTTTTACATTGATTCTGTATTTCGATTATCTGCTATTGTTTAAGATTTTATCATATATTGTCCTAATAACCTTTATTTTTTATAAAGATGGCATCTTACAGTATGCCCTTCGCTTACTTCTGTCATAATCGGATCCTTATAAGAACAAATGTCTATTTTTTTAGGACAACGAAAATGAAAGCTGCATCCGGGAGGAATATTAACCGGACTTGGAATCTCGCCAGTAGAAATAACCTTCTTAGGTTTCATTTTCTCTTCTTCCTCAGTAATCACCGGGACTGAAGAGATTAACATCTGAGTATAGGGGTGAAGCGGCTTTTCAAAGAAGCTAGCAGAATCAGACACTTCGCAAATCTTTCCCAAATACATAATTGCAATTCTATTAGCAACATTTCTCATTAAACTCAAGTCATGGGTAATAAATAGATAAGCCAATCGCATATTTTTTTGTAGATCTAATAACTTATTTATAATTTTAGCCTGTACTGATACATCTAAAGCTGACGTTGGCTCGTCGAGAATAACTAATGACGGGTTCACTGCTATAGCTCTAGCAATAGAAACCATCTGCCTTTCTCCTCCGCCAATTGAGGGTGGAGATTTGTAAAGATACTCAGAAGAAAGTTCTACTTTTTCTAAAAGTTCGACTATTTTTTTACGAAATTGCTTTTTAGGTATATTAGTATGGACCCTTAAGGGTAAAGACAAAATTTGTTCAATAGTTTGACTAGGATTTAAAGACGACCCAGGATCTTGAAATACGATCTGTATTTCTTTTTTTAAAGATAAAGTCCTTTTCGCTGCTTCAACACCAATATTTTTACCTTTATACAAAATTTGACCAGAGGTTGGATGATACATTCCTGCAACAGTATAGGCAATAGTGCTTTTTCCCGAACCAGATTCTCCTACTAAACCCAAAGTCTCACCTTTGTTAATGGTAAGCGTAACTCCATCTACTGCACGAACGTATATAGGTCCTTGATTGTTCTTTCCAATATAAAAGTACTTCTTCAGTTTTTCAATTTTTAAAATTTCATTATTTTTAACTTCTTTCATATATTCACCTCTGAGTTAAATAGCAAGCTACTAAATGATTATTTTCAAACTTAAATAATTGTGGCGGTTTTTCTAAACAGATTGCACTCTTTTTTTCGCATCTTGGATGGAACCGACATCCGGAAGGCGGACTCAGATAATCCGGGATACTTCCAGGGATTCCCTTCGCTATTCCACCTCCTGATATTTTCGGAATTGAGGCGAGTAAACCTTTAGTATAAGGATGAATAGGATTTTTAAATAAAATATCAGGAGTAGCAGATTCTACAATTGTTCCTGCATACATAACATAAATTCTATCCGTCATTTCTTTAGCTATTCCTAAAGAATGAGTAACTAAAATAATAGCTGTATTCTTTTTTTTCACGATCTCATTTAAAAGCCGATGAATCTGATCTTGAATGGTAACATCCAATGATGTACCAGGTTCATCCGCTAGGATTAAATTTCTTGGAGAAGATATAGAAAGGGCAATACAAACCCTTTGTCTCATACCACCGCTTAATTGAAAGGGATAATTGGTGCATATTCTATCTGGATCAGGAAGATATACTTCTTTTAGTGCCTTTATAGATTGCTCCCTGATTTGTTCCTTATTATTATTTTTAAAAATAGATGAATACTTAATAACATCTCCAATTTGAGTTCCGATGGTAAAAACTGGATTTAAGGCTGCTGTAGGATCTTGATAAATCATAGCAATTTCTTTAGAACGAAGCCGTTGGAGTTCTTTAAAGCTCATTTTTAAAACATCTTGCCCTTTATAAAATATCTGACCTTGAGGAATACGAAAGTCTCCGGGTGGAAGAACTTGTATAATTGATTTCATAGTCGTAGTTTTTCCACAGCCTGCTTCTCCTACAATACCAACACGCTCACCTTCTTGCACCATTAAGTTAATACCATTAAGTACCTTTGAGTAACCCCCATAAACTTTGTACCAAACATGGAGATTTTTTATTTCAAGTAATATTTTATTATTCATTAATTCTCCTTACCTCTATTCTATTTAATGGGAAGATTTTAACATATCTCGAATTCCATCACCAAATAGGTTAAAACCTAAAATTACTATAACTATAGCTAATGCCGGGAAAATACACATCCACCAAAGATCGGGTAAATATCTAGCGCCATCTGATACCATCTGACCTAACGCTGGAGTAGGTGGCTGTTCTCCTAATCCTAAAAAACTTAGCGAAGCGCTAACTAAAATTACCCACCCTACATCTAAAGCCATTTTGGTAAAAACCGGTGACAAACAATTAGGAAGAACTTCTCTGAAGATGATATGAAATTTGCTTGCACCCATTAAATCTGCTGCAATAACAAAATATTCTTTACTTACTGAAGAAGCCATTCCATATACTAACCTGGTATACCATGGCCACCACATAATCGTTACCGCTATCATAGAATTTACTAGGTTCGGTTTAAGCACCGCAGCGATACATAGAGCAAGCACTAGAGAAGGAATAGAAAGAAATACGTCTGAAATACGCATAATAATCGTATCTATAATAGTTCCATAATAAAACCCTGCTAAAAGACCAAGAAGAGTGCCTATTGGTACAGCAATTAATAAAACTACAATTGACATAGTTAAAGCACCGCGAAAAGCATAAATTATCCGGGTTAAGATGTCTCTCCCCATAGGATCAGTCCCAAGCCAATGTTTAAAACTAGGTGGTTGTCCAGCATTTTTAAAATCAACAAATGGGCCTGCATGTTTAGGATACATCGTTACATACGGAGCAAATACTGCTAGCAAAATTACTAATATAACAATTGATATCCCTATGACAGAAAGTTTGTTACGTGAAAAATGGTACCAAGAACGAAATATTTTATCCCTTAATAAGTAACCATTTCCTACTTTTTGGGGTTTTCTAATAGTTTCTAACCGATATTCTCTATTATCCATATTATCCTTCTCTCCCTCCAATTAAACGAACCCGAGGATCTAAAAAAGCTACAATAATATCAACAAAAATATTAGTAAACGCAAAGACTATCCCTATTATCATTACAGTTGCCGAAATTGCATTTAAATCTTTCATGAGCATGGCATTAACTCCATAACGAGAAATTCCAGGCCAGTTAAAAATCAGTTCAACCAAGAAAGCATTACCGATCATTGAAGCAATATCCATTCCTGTTACCGAAACTGTAGGAATTAAAGAAGGTTTAAGAAGATATTTAAACATTATAACTCTTTCGGGAATACCATATCCTCGCTCAGCGGCAATAAAATCTTTATGTAAATTATCTACCATACTAGAACGAGTAATTCTAGCTTCCTGTAAGGTCCCTCCTAAAGCTAAAGCAACTGCAGGTGCGATCAAATGTGTAAATGCATTCCAGAATGCATTAAAGTTCCCAGCAAGTAATGAATCAATAATCATAAATCCTGTAACTTTTGTTACATTAAATTGTGTGCCTAAACGACCGAGAACGGGTAAAATTGGCCATATATAACCAAAAATAATAACAAAGAAAACTGCTAAAACGAATGATGGAATAGAAACTCCAATATAAGAAAACACGCGTATCATGTTATCTGCCAATCTATCTTTATTTTTAGCTGCTAAAGTACCAAGTGTTATGGAAAAAAATACCATAAAGATTGCACTAAAAAAAACTAATTCTATAGTAGCTGGAAGGTATTCTTTAATATCTTCAATTACTGGTCGCTTAGATATTAAAGATTTACCAAAATCTCCATGTACTGCATTATTTAACCAAATTAAGTATTGTTCTGGTAATGTCTTATTTAAATGTAATTCATTACGAAGTTGTTCAACCACTTCTACTGGTGCTCTTGGTCCTAAAGCTAATCGAGCAGGATCCCCAGGAATTACACGAGCTATTGTAAAAATAAGGATAGATAAACCAAAAAGAACCAAAAGTACCATTAAAAGACGATGAAAGATAAACTTACTAAGTTTCACTAATTATCCTCCCATTATTTTAATCATCTTGTATAAATAGCTAACTATTTGATAATTTCAATTATAATAAATAAGCTTTTCTCATTCTCCTTCCAGGAGGAAGGTTTTCTTACTTCTTCTTCCTCCTGGAAAAATATTCTTACTTTAACAAATTATTTATCACCAATAAATCTCATATCTTTAAACTGCATACGCAAACCAGGCATAAGAGTAAAAAACTTCTCTCCAGTTTCTGCTGCCCTAGCAGCCGGCCACATCAGGTACTCTGCTTGGTAGGCATAGCGTTGAGGCATTTCTACAGCAATGATATCTAGAGCAAGATCCATTATTTTTCTAATAATAATTTTATATTTCTGATACCGTTCATTAGTATCAAGAGTAGCAACGGCATCCTCTATCATATAATCAATTTCTGCTTGAGTGGCATCATCTAACCAATGCGTATTAAAGAAAGTACCTCGTGAGGTAGAATGATAGATTTGGTGTAGCAATGCTCCAGCTTCAGGATATCCAATAGCTGTTTGAATTACCGGAAAAATATGAGGAGATGTATCTGAATGTGCAGCAGCCTCTCCAAGCATAGTCCAAGTAGTCTTTACAACATTTACTTTAATACCTAATTCCTGGCAATTACTTTGCAGTAATAAAGCAAGCTTTTCTGTATCAGGAACTACCGAATTCCACCAAAAATCAATTGGATATTGGTCTAGTTGTTCAGCATATGGGGATTGCGCCAATTCGACTCTTGCTTTTTCAACGTCTCTTTCTAACAAAGGTAATGATGGATCGCCACCTGGCATAAGAGGACTCACCGGTCCTCGTGAACGCTCAGAAGTTGGTAAAATTTGCTCCTTGCAAATAGCATAGTCAAAAAGATACATTACAGCTCGGCGAAAGTGTACATCATCAAATGGTGGTTTAGAGGTATTAAACATTAGGGATAGTGGTGCACCTGTTCGTAAATTAGCAATTTTTACACCAGGAATTTTGCTCATAGCTTCGTAGTTTTCTGTAGGTTGCCATTCATCAGTAATTTCTAATTCTTTTTTTGCCATTAGCGTGCGTACAGTCACAGGTTCTGTAACACCTATAATCTTGAAAGAATCAGGTGCATTCTCATCAAATTTCTGCCAATAGTTCGGATTACGAATACCAATTACATATTCTGCAAGACTAACTTCTTTAACCATATAAGGTCCTGACCCAGCATCATGCGTTAGCAACCAATCTCTCCCGTAGTCACCAAATTCGCCATACAAACCGTCTTTTTTAGCATTCTCCATAACTTGCTTTTCATTTAGTACGGCCACATGTGTAAGATATAACAAGAAAGGTCCTACTGGATGATCAAGAGTAATCTTTACTGTTTCTAAGTCAGGTGCAGAAAGGTCTTTTATCACTCCGCGGAATAAATATCCCCAACCCTCACCAATATTAATCATTCGGTTTAAACTAAAGATAACATCACTTGCTTTTACTTCATCTCCATTATGGAACTTAATTCCCTTTCTAATCTTAAATGTATATGTAAGCGTATCTTCGTCAAATTCCCAATTCTTAAACACTTGTGGTGCGGGCTCGCCATCTACATTAACGGTCACCAGTGTATCATAAAAGTTAGCAGTACATATATCTGCAACGTTATCACTACCTACACCAGGATCAATATAACACGGCCAAGAAGCCACTATACGTACAATCTTTTCTCTTGATTGAGCAGCTGCCACGCTAGTTGTTATCAGTGCTAATATGAGAATCAAGCTGAGTACTAACACAAAACTTTTCTTCCAATTAATCATTTTAAAAAGCCTCCTTTTATTATTATATTTTCTAATGTAAATTATGCTTACCTAACTAAGTACTTTTATATTACTTTTACACTACAAAAAACCTCTTTACCTCACCCCTAGCGGTGTTCCAAAATAAGGTTTACTTTGCACAATTCCTGTATAAATTAAAACCTAATAGTTCTTTAATACAACAAAATATTGTATTATTTATCTTAAACCATACCTTCTATCTCCTTTCGACCTTATTTTTTCTTTCCTTTGCATATAAAATCTAGATGTTGATGGACTCCGGGTTATCTCTAATCACTGTACTATCGCCATTGTCATATATTACTGTTCTTTTAATTAGTTTGGTTGCTGCTAAGACAAGTAACAAAGATAATATTCGATTTGTAAAATCTTTCCTTCTTAATATTTAATTTTTAAAGAGCAAATTTTCTGAAAGCCTATTAAAAAATTAAAAAGACATTACCAGTGCTATACAAAATCATTCCAAAAAATTTTCTTACATTATTCCAATTCTCAAAAATCATACAACCCATAAAAATTTTTATTTCCTTGTAATTAAAACTATCACCATCAAGAAGTAATTTCTGAAAGTATAGAATTTTCCACGCTCTCTAAGTGTCGAATCAAATTAGTAACAACTAAGTCTTCCTCCTTTTTTTCTATGGCTTCTATAATAGAGAGATGTTCTTTTATTGATTCTTTAAAAGAATAATTTTTTAAAAATAAATTTATAAACCAGTTAGTGTGATCCTCAAAATTATTTAAGATATCAATAAGCTTTTTATTCCTACATTTTTCGTTTAATAATTTATGAAACCTTTCATCTATAACAAAAAATTGCATTCTATTTTCTTCGTTTCTGGTTTTGCCATGAGTTTTATAAATTCTTTTTTAATCCCTTCTAGCTTAGGCCTTGAGATTCTAGATAAGGATTCTTTGGCTGCAAACGGTTCAAGTAATTCCCTAATTTTAGATATGTCTTTCACTTCTTGAGCAGTCATATTAGAAACCATAGTCCCTCTGCGCGGAATAATAGTAACAAAACCTTCCTTTTCTAATCTGTTTAATGCTTCACAGATAGGACCACGGCTTATATTCATACTTTTGAAAAGTTTTTCTTCAGTTAAAAATAATTCTGGTTTAAGATTTCATATTGTAGCCCCAAATTTTATGACCCGATAAGCTTTATCTTTAAGAGATAACATTTTTCCTAAATTCCTAAATATTTTATCAAGACTCCAAATTACTTTTCTTATAATTTATTAAGCATTTTATATAAAAAATTATATTTTGTCAACAATTTGTTGACAATTGTCATTTAAGAATTAAAAGTGAACTCTTAAAAATAACCTAAAATTGTAATAATATAGGATCAAAAAGTGAGGTCCTATATTATGAAACACCTACACAAAAAGTTCACCGATTATCAGATTAAAGAATTAATTACCCGTTATCTAAAAAAGAAAATACATCCAAGAAATTTTAGGTATTAAGAAAACAAGATTCTTTGCTTTAGTAAAACGATTAAAAGACGACCCCGAAAATTTCTCTATTCCGTACTCTCGTAGAATACCTACTCGAAAAATTTCAAAAGATATCGAGAGAAGACCACCTTAGCATATTAGATTAATAAGATTGATGTTCTGTTCGGCAGATTATCTCATCTTGCAAGGTCTTGCTAAGATTATTAAAATAATCACTGTAACCTGCTACTCGCACAATAAGATTTCGGTATTTTTCAGGTTCTTTTTGAGCAGCTCTTAGAGTATCAGCACTTACTACATTAAATTGTATATGATGCCCCCCTAATTTAAAGTAGGCCCTGATTAGATGAGCAAGGCTATTTATCCCCTCTTCTCCCTCCAGTAATTGGGGGGTGAATTTTTGATTTAGAAGAGTCCCGCCTGTTTTTACCTGATCCATCTTGGCTGCTGATTTAATAACTGCTGTAGGTCCTAAACGATCAGCCCCCTGCACCGGGGAAATACCTTCGGATAACGGTTGTTTTTCTCTTCTGCCATCTGGTGTAGCTCCCACCACTGACCCAAAATAAATATGGCAGGTTGTAGGGAGCATATTAATCCTGTAAACTCCGCCTTTGGTATTTTTTCTTCCGTTTACTTCCTCATAAAAAGCATTAAATACTAATTTCATAATATCATCGGCATAATCATCATCATTCCCGTATCTGGGAGTCTTATTTAAAAACAATTGGCGTATCTCTTCGTGGCCAATAAAATTATCCTTCAATGTTTCTTTTAATTTTTTCATACTTATATTTTTCTGGTCAAAGACATGATATTTAATTGCTGAAAAACTGTCAGTGATAGTCCCAATTCCCACACCCTGAATATAATCGGTATTATAGCGAGCACCTCCGGCATTATAATC
>DMCY01000088.1:0-465 GCA_003451675.1 Candidatus Atribacteria bacterium | reverse complement strand
CCAAAGGCACCGGTCTCTACACAACCACTCGTGCCCCCACAGCGGGCATCTTCTATAGATTTACCCTGTCTGAGCATCTCTTCGATAACTTCTTCGGCATTGAATACCGAGGGCTGCCCCCAACCCTTTCTGATTATCTCACCAGCTCGCTTTAAAAATCTATCCGGACTTTTCTTGCTCAATTGAATATTGGTACTGGGCTGCAATAATCTCATTTCATCGATTACATCGAGTATCAGATAGGTCAGGTCATTCACTCCATCAGAACCGTCTACCTTTAATCCGCCATTATTAATATTGGCAAAATCAGTATAGGTCCCACTTTCTGCTAAAGTTACTCCTACTTTGGGTGGTGCCGGTTGGTTGTTAAACTTTATCCATAAACACTCTAAAAGTTCCTTTGCCTTCTCCTGAGTCAGCATCCCCTTTTCCAACTCCTTTTTATAAAAAGGATATAGATGCTGA
>DMCY01000062.1 GCA_003451675.1 Candidatus Atribacteria bacterium | reverse complement strand
AGAGGAAGAGTTTTTCACTTACTACTTTGAAATTGTACCTTAGACTTAATCCCCTGCCTTTAACGAGAATATATGTAAATCTCTTTGGAAAGTAGCGTTTTTGTAAGATAATATGAAGAGCCGAATGCTCGAATAGGGCACGTTCGGTTCTGTGAGGGGTGTTCTATCAATCAGCTAAGGAACTAATATTGTGACACTTCCATTAAGGAAACGGGAAGATAACAGGGAATACAAAGTTGTTTCTAAGGTTGAGAGATACTCATCTACTCGACTCCTACAGGAGTTGTATGGGTATAATTGTTATTTCCCGCATTTTCTCCCTGAATCTTCTTTTGGATTATATACGCGATACTACATGCTTGATACTGTTTTTGTCCACTTGACAAATTCTCCGTCACCAAAGTATAATATGTTAACAAAAATATTAATTAAGTGTGCTTAGCCCTATGAAATATAATGATATAAAAAAAATAAATAAATTATATTTTACTTATCAGGATGTAGCAAAAATACTATCTATATCAGAAGATTCTGCCCGGGTATTGTGTAGCCGATATGTAAAACAAAAATATCTTATCAGGTTAAAAAGAAATTTCTATATATTAAAGGAAAGATGGGGTAGTATTACTCCAAATCAAAGGTTTGAGCTGGCCAACATCCTTCAGGTCCCATCTTATATCTCTTTGATGACCGCTCTTTCATTTTATGAATGCACTACCCAGGTTCAGCAGAAATTTATTGAATCCATTTCCTTATATCGGACATTTACAAAAGGTATTGAGGGAATTATATTTAATTATAGCAAAATCAAAGATGATTATTATTTTGGCTTTTCTAAAAAAAACAATATATTTATTGCCTCTCCCGAAAAAGCCTTTATCGATTCCCTTTATTTAAACTATTTAGGGAAATATAATTTAGACATCAGTTCTCTGGATTTAGAAAAAATAGATAAAAAAAGTTGTGAAAAAATATTGGTAAAATATCCCCCAAAATTTAAAATATATTTTAAGAGGTATATATAATGAATGATCTGATCCAGCAAGAGATTTTTGAAATAGAAGTATTAGCCTGGCTTAAGAACAAGGGATTTCTCCGCAATATGATCTTTGGCGGGGGGACAATGCTGAGGCTTTGTTATAATTTAAGAAGATATTCAGTTGATTTGGATTTTTGGACATACCGGGTTGATAAGATAGAACGATTTTTTATAAATTTAAGAGACTCTCTAAAAATAGATTATGATTTAACTGATGCACAAAATAAATATTACACTCTATTGTTCGAAATTAAAAAGGCACCATATCCTCGTAAATTAAAAATTGAGATAAGAAAAGAAACTGAAGCAAGGGATTTTCAGGAAACAATTGCTTACTCCCCACATTCTAACCAGCAGATATTACTTAAATCTTTTACCTTAGAACAGATAATGAAAAATAAGATAGGAGCTCTTTTAGACAGAAAAGAAATAAGAGATGTATTTGATATAGAATTTTTAACCAGAAAGGGCGTTAACATTTCAGCAAATTATGAGGAATTAAAAAAGATTAAAGAAATTATTGGGGGGTTTGAAAAAAGAGATTACTATG
Source organism: Candidatus Atribacteria bacterium (assembly GCA_003451675.1). Next base: position 9,877 of record DMCY01000062.1, on the reverse strand, counting down.
TAACCTTAGGCTCTCTTTTAGCTGATGACACCAGAGAATATTATAAGAACGATAATTTTACATATTTATTGGGCATTATCGATGAGCGTCTTTCTTATAAATAAAATTCTGTTTTTCTCTGTTTTTGAAGAGTCCAGTGTCTTGGGCATCTCCCGGTAAACAGACTCGAGAAAATTTCAGAGTTATATTTTTAATTTTTTGGTTTTTTTACAAATAAAAGAGGGAATACAATATCACTCAGGCAGCAGGGTATCCAAACAGAGAGAAATAGAAAAATAAAAATACCAATATAAGTAAACCAATTCAAGGTTTGTCCTAAAGCCATAATAATATGGAAGAGCGAAGCCCAGGTACTGAGGAGAACATGACCAAAATGAGGGAACTTTGTAGAGGGTCTTAGATAGGCTATTCCAATGCCGAATAAGGCTAGGGGATTGACCAGCCACCATTTTTCAATAAAACCCAAATGAATCTCTCGATAGGGCAGATTGAGCAAAATTTCACCCAGATAGGGGATTACCGAATCACTTAATGTGGCTATTCCGATAGAACCTACATAACCGACAAAAATTAAAATTCCCAGGTTACATTTTTTTTTGGAAGGGTAACATTGGTAAAAATTATACATAGAAGCAGTAACCAGTGCACTTAGAAAAACATGGATGGGGTGAAGGAGATAGAAAATATTATAGGAAGATTCAGAGGGCAGTTTTTGAAAAAATATTATCAGAATTATTCCGGTGGCAGCTCCGAAAGAAGTGAAAGGAATATGTTCTTTTAATTCTTTAAGGATTTGTTTATACATTTCTTCCTCCTATTCTTTAAGCTAAAAAACATTTTAGGCGAGTAGAGTGTAAGGGTAATAATTATTTAATTAGATTATAGTAATATGTTATACTTATAAAAGCAGAGAAGTCAATAAAATTTCTCAATAATCTCTAATTTTTATAATAAAAATTAAATAACCGAAGAAGAAAAGAGGAAACAGAGATTGAAGATTGGATGTCATGTTTCTATCGCGGGAGGAATAGATAATTCTGTTGTTCGGGCTGGGGAATTAGGCTGTAATACTATGCAGATATTCTCTAAGAATGCATCTACCTGGCGGGAGAAGATTTTAAAAAAGGACGAAGTAGAAAGTTTTAAAGAGAATTTAAAAAATTCTAATATTAACCCCGTTTTTATTCACACCTCTTATCTCATTAATTTGGCTTCTCCCTCAGATGAACTTTATTTCAAATCGATTAATGCATTTATTGAAGAGATGAAAAGAGCAGACCTTTTATTACCTGACCCTTATCTAATTATTCATCCGGGGGCTCATACCGGAGCAGGAGAAGAATATGGAATTCGGAGGATAATCAGTGCTCTTAATATTATTTTAGAGAAAAGTGCGGATTTAAATTTAAAGACAATGATATTATTAGAAGATACTGCCGGTTCGGGTACACATTTAGGTTATACTTTTTACCAGTTAAAGAGAATGATAGAAGGGGCGAAAGATAGAAAGAGAATAGGAATGTGTTTTGATACCTGTCATGCCTTTGCAGCAGGATATGATCTTTCTAATAGAGAAGGAGTAGAAAAGACTATAGAGGAGCTGGACAAAAATTTAGACTTAGAGCGATTAAAGGTTATACATATTAATGATTCAAAACATCGTTTGGGTTCACGAAAAGACAGGCATATGCATATTGGTAAGGGATATATAGGACTGGAAGGTTTTAAGGTGTTAGTGAATCATAAATATCTAAAAGATCTGCCTTTTATTCTGGAGACTCCCAAGTATGACGAAAAAGATGATCTAAAAAATATTAATTTAGTAAAGAGTTTAATTGATACAGGGGACGGTTCTCTGTATTAATAATAATTTTAAATTTTAAACCAAATTAATACAGAGAACCGTCCCCTGTATCAAAGTTGAGGGTTTAAATAAATGCCGGTAGAGAAAATCTTAAATAAATTAAAAAAGTATAATAAGATAAGCTCCCGTTTTACTGCCTGGAGGCATATTCCGGCTAAACTTGGAATTTATGAGGAATTTCCGGAGTGGATAGAGGGTAAACTAATAAGTGTTTTGAAAGAAAAAGGCATTAGTAAACTTTATTCTCATCAGGTTTCTGCCCTGGAATTTACAAGAAACCATAAGAATGTAGTAGTAGTTACACCTACAGCTTCCGGAAAAACTCTTTGTTATAATCTGCCGGTATTGGATTCTATCTTAAAAGATGAAAATAGTCGGGCACTTTATCTGTTTCCCACTAAAGCTTTATCTCAAGACCAATTGACTGAATTGTATCAATTAGTATCGGCCTTAGATGAGGGGATTAAGACCTATACCTATGATGGAGATACTCCGTCTTCAACTCGGCAGGCTATCCGCAAGAAAGGGCATATGGTGGTAACTAATCCGGATATGCTTCATTTAGGGATATTGCCCCATCATACCAAATGGATGGATTTTTTTGGAAATTTGAAATACGTGGTAATTGATGAGATTCATATTTATCGGGGGGTATTCGGAAGCCATCTGGCAAATGTAATCAGGAGATTGAAGAGAATTTGTCGATTTTATGGTTCGAATCCTCAATTTATCTGCTGTTCGGCAACTATCGCTAATCCTCGAGAGCTTTCCCAGAAGATTGTAGGAGAAGAATTTGTTTTAGTCGATAATAATGGCGCCCCCCAGGGTGAGAAACATTTTTTATTTTATAATCCTCCGGTAATTAATAAAGAATTGGGAATCAGGAAAAGTTTAATTAAAGAAGTAGCTCGTTTTGTCGCTTATTTTTTAAATTATGATATTCAGACCATAATCTTTGCGCGGAGCCGTCTGACTACCGAAGTTCTGACCAGTTATTTAAAAGATTTTTTAGCTAGAACGGGGAGGCCCAAAGATATTGTTAGAGGTTATAGGGGAGGTTATTTACCTGACCTAAGGCGCGAAATAGAAAAAGGATTGAAGGAAGGGGAGATAAAAGGAGTGGTAAGTACCAATGCCCTGGAGCTGGGCATAGATATCGGCCAGCTTGATGCTTGTTTTATGGCCGGGTATCCCGGAACCATATCCAGTAGCTGGCAACAGGCCGGAAGAGCCGGACGTCGATCCAAGAGTTCAATAGCTATCTTAGTTGCTTCCAGCAACCCTTTAGACCAGTTTGTAATAAATCATCCTGATTATTTTTTCGGAGAATCACCGGAGAGCGCAGTTATCGACCCGGATAATTTGAGTATTTTGGTCAGTCATATCAGGTGTGCTTCTTTTGAACTGCCCTTCGAAGAAGGAGAAGATTTCGGAACAAAAAAGCTACGGGATGTTCTGGAGTATTTAGAGAAGGAAGGTGTGCTTCATTGTGTGGAAAAGAAATGGTATTGGATGAGCGAAATCTATCCCACTGAGGAGATAAGTCTGCGCAGTACCTCAGTGGATAATTTTGTAATTATCGATACTACTGAACAGCAGGAACAAGTTATCGGGGAAGTAGATAAGGCCAGTGTGCCCACCCTTATTTATGAAGGGGCTATTTATCTTCATGAAGGCGAACAGTATGCTATTCACAGGTTGGATTACCAAAATCAAAAGGCCTATGCAGAGAGAGTTAAAGTTAATTATTACACCGATGCCCAGACCGAAACTAATATTAAGGTTTTAGATATATTTAAGAAGGGTGAAGAATTAAATATGGAACATGCTTACGGGGAAGTGGCCATTACTACCGTTTCTACCTGTTATAAAAAGATAAAATTTTATACTCACGAGAATATAGGTTTTGGGGAAATATCTTTACCCCCGGAAGAGATGCACACCACCGCTTATTGGCTTGCTTTGGCTGATGATATTAGAGAGCTATTAAGGCGCTTGGAAAGTGAAGGCACATCTTTTAATTTAAGCAGCGGGCTTTTAGCTCTATCCAATGTGCTTATTAATGTTATTCCTTTATATGTAATGTGTGATCCTCAGGATGTAAGGGCGGTTTCGGAAGTGCGTTCCCCCTTTACCAGCAAGCCTACTATTTATGTCTATGATAATTACCCCGGGGGAGTAGGATTTAGTGAGAAGATGTTTGAACTGCGCCGGCCTTTACTGCAGGCAGCTCAGGAATTGATTCTTGGCTGCGGATGTGAAAAAGGCTGTCCCTCCTGTGTGGGGCCTATTGACGAAGTGGGCATAAAGGGAAAAGAGAGTGCTCTTTTAATTTTAAGGGAGGCTTTGAGCTGATTATGGATCTAAAGAGTCGACTGGAAAAGATTGCCCAATTAAAGAAGAATATAGATAAAATCAATCAGTCACAAAAAGAGAAAAATTTAAAGACCGTAGAAGCAGAAGTGAAGATAGAAGAAGTAGTATCGGGAAAATTTATCTCCACACCTTTTGGGGAAAGTTTTATCCGGGAAAACTATTTTTCCCAAGATTATAGATGTGGGGATGTTGAACTTTTTCAAATTTTTCAATCTTCTGCCAAAACTATTTCCAGTTTAGCCAGAGACGATAGATTAAAAGAAATAGACATTAATAAGACCATTTTTTTAGATACCGAGACTACCGGATTGGCCGGAGGAGCAGGGACTTATATTTTTCTTGTGGGAGTAGGATATTTTGAAGGAGACCAATTTTGTGTTCGGCAATATTTTATGCGGGATTATAATGAAGAACGAGCCCTGCTATCAGCGCTAAATGATCTGCTCGCTAATTTTAAGGCGGTAGTTACTTATAATGGTAAGACCTTTGACCTTCCTTTAATGGAAAGCCGTTATATTATGTCCGGAATGAAGATGAGTTTAGAAGACCCTTACCATTTCGATCTTCTTTACCCCGCCCGCCGCTTGTGGAAGAGAAGATTAGAGAGTTGTTCCCTGTCTACAGTAGAAAGAGAGATACTGAAAGTTAGCAGGGGTGATGATGTACCGGGTTATCTTATCCCGGGGATTTACTTTAGATATTTACGGACTAAAGATGCTCGGGCAATAAAGAAGGTCTTCGAACATAATTTACAGGACATCCTTTCTCTGGTAGCCCTGGTCAGCAGGATGTGTTTTCTGGTAGAAGACCCTTTGAATAATACCGAATACGGGATGGATATTTTTAGTATAGGTAAGATGTTTGACGAAGAAAAGAGATACGACCAGAGTACCTACTATTATTCCGAAGCTTTAAAACACAATTTAGCAGAAGAAGAGACTTTAGAGATATTAAGATTGAGTTCTTTTGCTTATAAGAGACAGGGGAAATGGGAAGAAGCAGAAGAAATATGGAAAGAGATAATAGAGAAAAGCCGAGAGTATATTTACTATCCATATGAAGAGCTGGCTAAATATTATGAGCATCATTTAAAAAATTACCAAAAGGCAAAGGCGGTAGTAGAAGAAGCCCTGAATATTGAAGAAAATATTTTTCTGAGAGAAAAATTGCAATATCGTTTAAATCGAATAAAAGGGAAACAAAAGTGCCTGGCACAAAAGTTTTAAAGGGAAGGAAAAGTGCCAGGCACTTTTCTTTCCCTTTATGAAAAGGAGTAAGAGATGGAGAAAAAGAATTATACAGTGAAAGATTGGCCGGATGAGGAAAGACCGAGAGAGAGATTGGTTAAGCATGGCGTAGATTGCTTGACAGATGCGGAATTATTAGGAATAATATTGGTTAAAGGTTATCAGGGGAAGACATCGGTGGAAGTAGCAAAAGATTTATTATCAGAAACAAAGAGTTTAAGAAAATTAGATTCTTTAAGTTATCCGGAGATGAGTTCTGTTAAAGGGATAGGCCTGGCTAAATTTGCTCAAATAAAAGCAGCTTTGGAGATAGGAAAAAGGCTTTTAAGAGAGACCAATTTGCCTAAAAAGAAAATCCATAATGCTGCTGATTTAGTAAATTATTATGAACCGTGCATGAGAGATTTAAAAAAGGAAAAATTTAAAGCAATATTATTAGATGTAAAAAATAAAATTATCAAGGATATTGATATTTCAGTAGGGAGTCTAACGGAAAGCATAGTCCATCCCCGCGAGGTATTAAAAGAGATAATCAAAGAATCTGCTGCCTCGGTTATATTTTTACATAATCATCCCAGTGGAGAATCAAATCCCAGTAAAAATGACTTAGATATTACTTATCGTTTGGTGGATGCTTGCGATCTGATTGGAGTAAAAGTACTGGACCATATAATTTTAGGAGATGATAATTATACCAGTTTTGCCCAGGAGGGTTTATTACATAGAGAGCAAGGAGTAAAGATAAGTGAAAAGTAATTTATCTATAAAATTTTGTCCTTATTGTGGTTATAAATTAATCAGAAAGATGTTGGAAGGAAGAGAAAGATTATATTGCTCAAGGTGTGAAAGGATATATTACGAAAACCCTACTCCGGTAGTGGCAGTGATAGTCAGAGATGATTCAGGTAAAATATTGTTAATCAAAAGGAAAATAGAGCCTTGTAAAGGTGAATGGGCTTTACCGAGTGGATTTATGGAGACAGAAGAAACTCCTACTCAAGCAGCCTTAAGGGAATTGGCTGAGGAGACTGGATTAAAAGGGAAGTATAAAAAATTAATAGGAGTTTATTCTAATAAAAGTGAAATTCATGGTTATTTAGTTACAATAATCTATGAAGCAGAAATAGTGGGAGGTGAACTTTGTGCCGGTGACGATGCGGAGGAGGCAGAATTTTTTGCGGTAAATCAGCTTCCTCACCTGGCTTTTCAATCTCACCGGGAAGCCCTGGGAGAAGTTTTAAAATAAAAATTTTAATTTCAATTCAAATTTTGCAAGAAATTATTTGATTATAAGCGATTATTTTTAAGAATAAAAAGGAGAAAATAATGGAAAAAGCAAATTTTTTTAAAGTCAATGAATTAAAAGCAAAAGAAGTTATGAAGGGTATAACCGTGAGATCGGTGGCAAATAAAAATTCAATGATTACCTTTTTTGAATTTGCTCCCAATTCTATTGTCCCAGAACATAAACACCCTCACGAACAGATTACTGTGGTTACAGTAGGTTCATTAAAGATGACCATCGAAGGAGAGACTAAAACTCTAAAAACAGGAGAAGGTGTAGTGATTCCACCTAATGTTGAACATAAAGCTACATCATCAAACCAAATTACAAAGGCGTTTGATACTTGGTATCCTTTGCGTGAAGACTATCTTTAATTTTAAAAGAATGACAAAAAATAACGGTTAAGCAGTACAAGAGGAGTAAAAAATTGAAAATATTAGCTTTAGATTTTGACGGAGTAATTGTAGATAGTGCCTGGGAGTGTCTTTTTGTTAGTTATAATGCTTATTTTAAGGTTTATAAACGAAAGAAAAAAGATTTTTTTGGGGGAGAGCCTTTTACTTTTGAAAATTGGGAGAATATAAAGGAAAGATATAAAAAAGAAACAGAGCATTATAGAATAATGAGGCCGTATATACGAGGAGCCAATGATTATGGTTTAATAATAAAATTAATGGAAGAAAAAAAGATAATTGAAAATCAGAAAGAATTTGACAAGTATAGAAAAAGCGTCGATTTTGATTTTGAAGCCTTTCATCAAGAATTTTATAAAGAGAGGGATAGATTACAGGAATTAGATTTTAAGGCTTGGTTTAATCTGGAGCCATCATACTCTAAGATAGTAGAGGGGATAAAACAATTATTAGAAAGAGGAACTAAAATTATTATTACTACATCTAATAGACTAAAATCTATTGCTCCTTCTTTTGCTCCTGAGTATCTGGGTTTTGAAATTAAGCAAGAAGATATTTTAGATAAGAGATTTGGAGAAGACAAATCTGAGCAGATGAGGCAGATTGTAAAATCATATAATATCAAGTTTGAAGATATCTACTTTGTGGATGATCAGGTAAACCATTTAATTCAGACCAAAACTTTAGGAGTAAAAGTTCTTTTAGCTGGTTGGAGCTATGCAACTAAAGCTCAGAAAGAAGAAGCACGTAAACAAAACATTCCAATAATTGAAAAAGAAGAAGATTTTTATTACATGATTAGAAATGCCTTAAAAGTAGACATTTAAGAAGAAATCTCATTATTATGTCTATTGATATATTTGTATTAATTTTAATTTTAATGCTGTTATTACTAAAATGTTTTTAATAATAATAAGGTTATTAAAAAAAATAAAAAAGAAGGGGAAGATAAGATGAAAATAGTAGATTATAAAGAAGTTAAAGCTGAGACTGTAGATTTTGAAGATGTCAAAGATGTTAAAGTAAGGTGGCTTATTTCTGATAAAGATAAGGCCCCGAACTTTGCTATGAGGTTGTTTGAGGTTGGTCCGGGAGGTTATAGTCCTTTACATACTCATAATTGGGAACATGAAGTATTTATCTTAGAAGGTAAAGGAGTAGCCACTGATGGCGAAAAGGAGACCCAGATTAAAAGTGGGACAGTAGTCTATGTGGCTCCTGAGGAGAAACATCAATTTAAAAATACCGGCTCTGAAACCCTAAAATTTCTCTGCCTGATTCCAATTAATAAATAGTATTTAGTATTTATTTAGTAAAGGAAGGAAAAGAGAGAAAATTCAGGAATCAGAAACCACGTAGGACAAAGCGTCTCGCCTGTCTATTCAACTAATTTAGTTATACAGTAAACTAAAAAAGGGGCGGATTTAACCGCCCCGAGTTACTTATTACACGTTACTAATTACGGCGTTTTCCAGTCTGCTTGTATGTATAATTTACTCTACAACAGTAAAATCAATAGTTACTTCAGTGGTCTTTCCAGAAAAAACATCCTTTAAAACTAACAGAAATTTATAATCACCTATCGGGAAAGGAGAAGTTTGAGTGAGTGTATTGGTAATAAACAAGTCGAAATTTTTAGAATGTGAGGTTATATGGTAGTCGAGAAAGTCTTCTTGCTTGAACAAGACATTGTTATTTTTATCTAATATATACATATCTTCTTTAACGTATATTTCGTAAAGGTCTTTTTTAATTTCTTTAATGGTATAATTTCTTGCTTCACCATACATAAGGAAAGTTTCGCCCTGAGCAAAGCTGGCATCTTCTCTTGGGTTATACATACCAAATCCCCAGGCCTCTTCATCAGTAAATATCACATTGACAAATTCTAAATCAGCTTTACTTCTAACTACCATTAGGGCTTCTTCTAATTCTACCACTGCTTCATTATATTTTTCTTCATCAAGTAATTTTAATGCTCGGTTAATATAATCTTTTTCTTCGCTGGCAAAAGAAAACATACTTAAACTAGTGATGATAAAAATTAAAACTAATCCTAAAAGTATAAATTTTTTGCTTAAATTCATTTTCATTACTCCTTTTTATTTTAAATTTGGCAAAATTATTTCTTTATTATACAGTAACCTCCAAAATAATTCAAAAAATGAATGAACTTATCTTGTTTTTAGTAAAATGATTGAACTAAAACATTTTTTAAATTATAATTGATTTATTAAAAAAAGTTTAAGATGATTTAGTAATTTTAAAAAATCTCGTTAGGCATAATTTAAAGGAGTATGGAGGAAAAGTAATGGAATGTAATATTGAAAAAAATAAGAAGAAATGTACCTGTACTTATGAACCCTGCAGTAGAAAGGGCAAATGTTGTGAATGTATCGAATATCATTGGAGTATGGGAGAACTTCCGGGATGTCTATTCCCTCCTGAAGTAGAGAGAACCTACGACCGTTCGATTGAAAAATTTATCGAAAGCTATAAATAAAATCAGTATATAGTATCGAGTATTGAGTGTGCGCCAAGAAAGCTTGGCAGTTCTTACCGGTGAGAGTCCGGATTAGGCAAAGGTTAGCCACCAGCCTAACACCTATACCACATACAAGAGGGTAACCGAATGTATGAAGCTGGTAGATGGGAGTTATTAGGCCGTAACGCAAGTGAAGGTATTGAGCCC
>DMCY01000035.1 GCA_003451675.1 Candidatus Atribacteria bacterium | reverse complement strand
GTTCTAGATTACATCTTTTTTACCATTTTAGGTTAGTCCACTTTTATCTTTTAAATCATTAAAAAAGAGTCCGGTTTTATCTTTTAAATGACAATAGCGCAGTTTTGTTTGACAAAAGATGCTTCATATGATATATTAAAATTAATCCAGATTGCTGGAGGTGGATGCTTTGTGCATCGGCCCGCGAAAGCGGGCTTTTTTTATGGCAATTTCTTTATACCATAACCAATTATCTTTTTAAACTTTTTGTAATATTTTTTCTCTCTTAATATATCAATAATTTTGTCCCCAAAAACTTCTCTCTTTTTTTTCTTCAGGTTAAATTCTATTAAAATATCCCTCCTGGAAGGATGAGCAAGCAAATCGGCTATCTGTAAACCTGTAATATTGAGTATTTTAGGTTTGACTTTCAGCTGTTTTGATGTCAATAAATTATGATATTTTTCCGCATGAATATAATCTGTTCCTTTCTCGTAAATCTTTGAAAAGGATTCTTTTAATCTCCTATCTTCATAACCACCTCTAGACTCAATCATAACGTCTCCATTGCTTTGCATCTCTTCTAAAAAGAATAAATATCTTTCCAAAAGAACAGATAAACAATAATGATATGGATCGTATTTCCATACTTTATAAGTTTCATTATGTTCCCTTTTATCAATCAACACGGTTATTACTGTATATTCCCAATTCTTTAACTTATTTAGTAACTCCTGATTAAATTGCGCTTTTATTCTATTATCCTTTAATATCGTAAAATCATTTATACAATTTAACATTTCCTTTCTATGAAAAATAATAGGGTTATCGGTATGATAATTAAAAAATCTTTTTTTTAAATTTTCCATGTCATCATGGAGAAAATTATCTACATAATCTAACTTTATAATCCCTCCCGTTAAGCTTAAAAATCTATGGTTATCATTGTTAGAACTTTTAAGATCGGGATTACCGGTTTCATCAATATAAATTCTATATTTACTCATCTATTTCTCCTCCATGAGCTTCAACGCTTTATCTAATCTATAAAATTTACTAGGTACCAAACAACACAAAAATCCTTTGATAGAAAATAGGAACACATCCTATTTTTCCTATGGTTTAGTTTTCCATTTTACGAAGTTTTTCTTTAAGACATCTATCTATAATAATATCTAAAACCTCAACTATCTAATTAAAAACTTCTCAAACCCTATATATTTTTCGTTAAAAATCATTAAATTATTGAACTAGTGCTAAGTTAACTAAGGTAAGATAGTTTTGAGATTGCTTCGCTAACGCTCGCAATGACAAAATACCAAGTGTCATTGCGAGGAGCAAAGCGACGAAGCAATCTCAAGAAATATAACATACTTTATTTAATAGAGCACTAGTATAACAGTTCTTTTCTTTGTCACACTCCAATCCTTCCGGAATCAATCCACTCTTTTATTATTTTTCTCCTCTTTTCTTCCAGGGTAACCCAAAAGTTACCGGACTATTGACTTGGTACGTCTTCCCTTGTCCCTATTTATTCCTATTTATTCTTTTTACTTACCGTATTTTCTCAAACGATTTTTGTATTAAATATTTAGCACTTTGAAATTTCTCTATGCTGTCAATTGAAAGTTCAACATCACCAACTCCCCAGTGTCCTATCCTTGAAACATCTCGAACGTATTCAGGAGGATTCTCTAATTCTGAGTAATTTAATTTTAACCAGACCCGTAAACCACTTTTCTGAAGATGAACGCAACAAAAAATATTTTTATCGCAACTGTATTTGACATATTTTGCAAGGTATTTTCTTTCAATATTGACAGGGTCGAAGCCCCTGCAAAAACTATTAAAACAAGGGACGGTTCTCTGTTTCAAGCTCTAAAGATCTTATTGACCGTAAATCCGGTTAATCTGGATAATTGCCGTGATAAATTTCCCTCAAGTTCCTTCAAATATCTCAAAACCTCAATTTGCGTTTTTGCCTGCTCATTGTGAAGTGAAAGTAATTCTATATTATATCTTTTTAGTGCTAACTGCCCTATCTTTTTGTCAGATAAGGTTTTATTTTTTTAATAGATTCCAAGGCATTGATCATTATTAGGCTGGTTATTGAACTTTTTAAACTTCTTAATTGCCCTATCCTTTTCTTGGTCAAATAGAGAAAGGGTAAAATCAACATTGACTATCTTTGTTTTAGAAATGTATTCCTGGTAATTGCTCCATTTGACCTCTTATACTTGCTCATGTCAAACAAAGAACCGTCAGACTGTGTGAAAAGTAATTTTTTCCAGTTAGAAAGTAAACTTTAACTTACATATAATTACATAAAGTGATATAATATAACCATAGAATACGATAAATAAGAAAGGTGAAATTATGGGATATATTAAAGGTGAAGATAGAAATCAGATTATACTCTTTCCGGAAAGTATAGATGAATATGTAAGTGACAACAATTCCATTCGGATAATCGATGAATACATCAATCAGCTTGACCTGGAGAGCTTACACTTCAATAGGGCAGTTACCCCCTCTATGGGCAAGACCGCCCTATCACCCCAAAGATATGCTAAAACTCTACCTCTACGGTTACTTAAACCGCATCCGCTCTTCCCGAAGGTTAGAACAGGAAGCCACCAGGAATTTAGAGGTCATCTGGCTAATCCGGAAACTACAACCCGATTTTAAGACCATAGCC
>DMCY01000010.1 GCA_003451675.1 Candidatus Atribacteria bacterium | reverse complement strand
AGAGGAAGAGTTTTTCACTTACTACTTTGAAATTGTACCTTAGACTTAATCCCCTGCCTTTAACGAGAATATATGTAAATCTCTTTGGTTAGTAGCGTTTTTGTAAGATAATATGAAGAGCCGAATGCTCGAATAGGGCACGTTCGGTTCTGTGAGGGGTGTTCTATCAATCAGCTAGGGAACTAATATTGTGACACTTTCATTAAGGAAACGGGAAGATAACAGGGAATACAAAGTTGTTTCTAAGGTTGAGAGATACTCATCTACTCGACTCAAGGATAGATTTCCGCTTTCGCGGGAATGACAGAGAATGACGACGGGTCAAAAAAATTCGATACCAAGAAATCGTAAAATATATAATATACATTTTATTTATGATACTATACGCTAAACGCTGTACGATCTACGTTGGGCTTATTCAAATAGCGAATAATTTAATTGGCTAATTGGTAAATTGGTAAATTAGAGAAAGGTAATTTATGAGAATTGTTGCTGGGAAAAATAAGGGTAATATATTAAAATCCCCCAAGGATTTATCTGTTCGTCCTACTTCCGAAAAAGTGAGGGAAGCTTTATTTGATATTTTGGGAACATCTGTCAGGGAAACCTGTTTTTTAGATCTATTTGCAGGCACCGGTGCAGTAGGAATTGAAGCCTTAAGCAGGGGGGCAAAAAAAGTAATCTTTATCGAAAAAGGGCTAAAATGCATAAAAATAATAAAAAAAAATTTAGAAAAAACAGAAAACAGTCAAAATGCTGTAGTTTACAAAATAGATTTTTTGTCCGGCTTAAAATTATTAGCCAGAAAAAATTATCTATTGGATTGTATCTTTCTTGACCCCCCTTATAACAGGGGACTGGTAAACATATCTTTATTAGAAATAGCGAAATTACCTATATTGAGAAATAATGGTTTGGTGATTGCTCAACATTACAAAAAAGAAAAAGTTATGGAAAATTTAAATAATTTGAGTTTATATAATCAAAGAAGATACGGAGAGTGCTATCTATCTTTTTACGATTATGTTAATATTTAATTAGTTAGCTAGTTAGTTGGTTACCTGGTACATTGAAGGATTAATCTTTAACTAATTAACCAACAAACCAGCTAACTAACTAACCAAATTTAAAGGAGGGAAAAATGAAAATAGCCGTTTATCCAGGTAGTTTTGATCCTATTACTAATGGCCATCTAAATATTATTGAAAGAACCACAAAAATTGTTGATAGATTAATAGTAGCAGTAGCAGTCGATTCTAAAAAATCAACTTTGTTTTCAGCTCGAGAAAGAACTGATATGATAAAAGAGGCCACCAAGGATTTGGAAAATGTTAAAGTGCTATCATTTTCCGGTTTATTAACTGATTTTGTGAGAAAAAATAAAGCAAATATTATAATCAGGGGGATGAGAGCCATCTCTGACTTTGAACATGAATCACAACTGGCTTTAATGAATAAAAGACTTGCTCCGGAAATTGAAACAATTTTTATGGTTACTTGTTCTAAGTATTCCTACTTAAATTCCAGTATAGTTAAGGAAATAGCAAGTTTAAATGGCAACATATCCCAGTTGGTCCCGAAAATTGTAGAGAAAAAATTAAATACATTATTTATTAATAAAAAAGCTTAATAAATCAGTTTCGCCGTTTTTTTAGTGGAAATATTTATTATTAAATTGGAGTAAAAATCTACCTGTATAATAAAGAGAAACAATGTACTATTTTAAAAAATATTTTTTATTTATTATAATCACAATTCTAATCTTACTTAATCTAATCCCTACTTCATATTTTCTGGTAATTCCGGGGCAGGCCATCAATCTTAGTGAAAATATTACGGTAGAAAACGGCGAAAAAGACGCTAAAGGCCAATTTCTGCTTACCTCAACCGCCATAATAAAAGCAAATTTATTATTATATATTTATGGTTTTTTTGCCCCTAATATCGATTTAAAAAATAGAGACGATGAACTATTATTGAACATAGATCAAAAAGATTATATTAATATAATGGAAAAATTAATGCAGGAAAGCCAGATAATTTCCAGAGTTGTTGCTTTAAGGAAAGCAGGATATTCTCCGGAAATATCAGGACGAGGAGTATTGATTAACGGAATATTGGATAACGGTCCGGCAAAGAATAAATTATTACCGGGCGATGTGATTATAAAAATTGATAAGCAACCGGTTCATACTCTGGAAGAATTTTCAGAAATTATCAGAAGTTATAATTCAAGTCAAATGGTTAGAATTACTTTTTTAAGAGATAATAATACTTATTCAACATCAATTCCTCTTATTGAACTTCCAAGTACTGGTGATAAAACAGAAAGAATAGGGATAGGTGTCTATGCTGATACTAAAGATCTTCAATGCAGGTTCCCATTAAAAATAGAAATAAATTTAGAAAAAATAAAAGGACCTTCTGCTGGTCTGATGATTGCCTTAGAAATATTGAATCAATTAACCGAAAATGATCTAAGCAGTAATTTGTTGATCGCCGGCACCGGTAATTTAACTATGGATGGGAGAATAACCGAAGTAGATGCGATTAAACAAAAAATAATATCTGCAAAAAAACATAAAGCTGACGTATTTTTAGTGCCTCAAAAAAATTACCCAGAAGCTCTTAAATTCAGTCATGGTATTAGAATCATTCCGGTTGATGATTTTGACGATATAATAATGAAATTAATAAAATTATAAAATTTAAAAATTATTTAGATAATAAAATATGTTAGTTAGATAGCTGGTTACCTGGTTAGCTAGTTGAGAAAATAAAAGATAGAAGATAGGAGCCAGAAAATAGAAATCAGAATAAATTCGTATCTTTTATAGGGGCACAATGAATTGTGGCCCTAATTTTTTACCCTCTCTTGTATTTTTTTAACCAGCTAACTAATATGCTAACGACTAATTTAGTCTTTTTTTATCACTATTTTGTGGGTAAAATCAAGCCGAGCCACCCTATCTTCTGCTTTTTTATTACCAAGAGCATATATATCAGTAGAAAGAATGTCATAATCAAGCATCTTTATTAATCTATTTCGAATATTATTATTTTCCCCGGAAGTTGTTTGCCTTAAATAATTTGATAATTTACTGATTAATGGCGTAGAAGAGCTTTTTTTAATGGTTCTTAATAGAGTTTTTCCTTTCTTAGAGAATCCCAAAACCCTTGCATACAAAGGTCCGCATCTATTAAATATTTTTACATCTTTTTTAGAGAGGTTCATCATAAGGTGCAGGATTATACGTTGAATTTTAGTACGGGTGTATCTCCTGGTTTTAATTGAATTAACTAATTGCTCAACGGTATAAGGTTTTAAAGATGCTTTCTTTATTCTATTTTCCAATCCCTCGGTTACTCCCTGAACACGAGAAATATCTTCCAATAACATCCTTCTTAGAGTAGCAAGAATATATTGCTGGTAAGAGTCGAGGGTGATAGGGCCTCTGCCTTCTCTTAATTCCCTCTCTAATACAGGAAATCCTGATTGAGGAATGGTTGATTTTATTTTATCATTTAGCATAAAAAGGTTGGTTTTAGGGGAGCTCAAGCAATTTAGTATTTCATTTCTAATAGAGGTAGCACTGGAAATTTTACCCTTAATATTCTTTTGATGATAGCCTGCTCCCATTCTTTTTATGGCTATAGGCCTGATTTTGCTCTTTAGGTTTAATAGATGTTTTATATATTCTAAAGCTAAAATATTATTGGGGTATTTTAGTAATTTACTTAGCTCTAAAGGTGATATTTTTTCTAAACCGTCTATTCCGAATATCCTATGGTATTCACATAAGGCCTGGGCCCTTGCTCTTGGAAATTCGTATCCGTTTTTACTATTATGTACTATCAGTTCTTTGTATTTCTGTGGTTCAGTATGCAAAAAATTGCTTATAGAGTAAAGGGTATCAAGATTATCAGTTTCGCAGCCAAAACATAGATAATCTGTAATCTGAAGCGAATCAAGTAATTTGACTGCTCCGAAGGCAAAACCGTTTGCATCCTGAGTAGAAAAAACAAAAGGGAGCTCAATTATCAGATCAACTCCGGCATTTAGGGCCATCTTTGTTCGAGCCCATTTATTTATAATTGCCGGTTCTCCTCTCTGCAGAAAGTTTCCGCTCATGACTGCCACTACATAATCTGCCCCGGTTATTTCTTTTGCTCTAAAAAGATGGTAAAGATGGCCATTGTGAAAAGGATTATATTCAGTAATTATTCCTAATATTTTCATAAGATTTCTCGATTTAAAAAATATTTTATGTTATAATTATACAAAATTTGCAATAAAATTGATAGTAATTTATTCGTATCTTGATTCGTTACTTCGTTACTTAGTTAAATGGTTAATGAATTATTAGTATTAAACCAGATAACTAACTAACCAAGCAACTGGCTAACTAATTTATTATATATCGTATTGCGTATTGCGTGAAGAAATAGAAAGAAAGATGCTAAAGGAAAGAAGATAGAACAAATATTAATTAGAAGGAGAAGATGAATGAAGCTATCACAACTTATTCGAGAAAAAGCTAAAAAAAATCCTAAAATCATTGTTCTTCCGGAGGGAGAAGAGCCGCGGATGATTAAAGCGGCAGAGACTATTATTAATGAAGGTTTTGCCAGTTTAATACTTTTAGGGAGAGAAGAAAGTATTAAATCTAAAGCCCAGGAATTGAGGGTAGAATTACCAAATGAAATAAAAATAATAAACCCCAAAGATTCTAAAAAACTGAAAGAATATGCAGAATCCTACTATCAAATTCGTAAAAATAAAGGAATAAGCTCAGACGAAGCTTATCAATTATTGGAAAATCCTCTTTATTTTGGTGCATTAATGGTCTATCATGATGATGCAGATGGTTTGGTTGCCGGTTCTATTAATGCCACAGGAGATGTTTTTAGGCCAGCTCTGCAAACTATAAAAACAGCCCCTGGTATAAATATTGTTTCCAGTTCTTTTGTTATGGTGGTACCTGATTGCCCTTATGGAGAAAAAGGAATCATGGTTTTTGCTGATTGTGCTTTAAATCCGGAACCCAATGCCGAACAGCTTGCCGATGTTGCTATCGCCAGCGCTGCAACCGGAAAAGCACTGGTTGGCTTTGAACCAAGAGTGGCAATGTTATCTTTTTCTACTAAGGGGAGTGGCAAACATCCTTTAGTTGATAAAATAACCGAGGCTACTAAAATCGCCAAAGAAAAGAAGCCGGAGTTACTTATTGATGGAGAGCTTCAGGCTGATGCCGCATTAATTCCCTCAATCGGAGAGCGAAAAGCTCCAAACAGTAAAATTGCCGGAAAAGCTAATGTTCTGATATTCCCCGATTTAAATTCTGGAAACATTGCTTATAAATTAATAGAAAGATTAGCTAAAGCTGAGGCCATAGGTCCAATCTCTCAGGGTATGAGAAAACCGGTTAATGACCTTTCTCGCGGTTGTAGCGCTGGTGACATAGTTAATGTGGTAGCTATTACCGTATTACAAGCCGGTTAATGTATTAGTCGTTAGCATTAAATGTAAAATAACTCGGTTAGTTGGTTGACTAGTTAGTACAAGAAGATATGGCATGTGCTATGCCTCCTACTTCTGTATTCTCTCTTGTATTTTTTTAACCAGAAATATTCTTTTCAAGACCTAAACTACCAGAATCTAATGAGAGAGAAAGCATTCGAAAAAGAATGTAGAAAAAATCCTAACTTACATAGATTAAAGACAGAGAGAAAAGATAAAAAAATAATGAACAGAGAAAATGTTAATAATATTTATATTTATCAGCTTGATATAAAGTATATCGGGTCGCTTTGGAGGATTATTAAAAAATGGTGCTGCGCCAAGACATTGTATCCACTCCAGTTGCCAATCTGTACTGAAACTTTATCTAGCATTATTGGTATCACAAATCTAATACTACTGTCAACATCTGGTAACTGTTTTTTCAGATGTTGATAAGGAGTCTGGTAATTAAGGGATGAATGTTCTCTTACATTATTATAATAATAAATATAACCTAAGGCTTCATCCAATAGATTTTTTTTCGATTTAATCTTTAGGACTCTGGGG
>DMCY01000106.1 GCA_003451675.1 Candidatus Atribacteria bacterium | reverse complement strand
AAACCTATAAAACAAGAAGACAGGCTCGACGAGATATATTCGAATACATCGAAATCTTTTACAACAGAGAAAGATTACATTCCTCTCTCGGTTATTACAGTCCTGAGGAATATGAGAGAATGGTCAAAGTGTCTTAACTAAGTGTCCGAATTATCGGGGGAAGACCAGGTCTGGTTTTTAGCTTCTACTACCCGGTCTTCTATTTCAGCAGGAGTTTTATAGGGAGAATGTAAAGGGGCCGAGATCGGTCTTCTAAATCCCCCTCTTCCTCCTTTTTGAGGATATCATAGACCACAGTCCTTTGTATCCCGAAGATTCTGGCGGCCTCGGAGATATTACCTTTATTGGTGGAAAGATATTCGATTACGGCTAATCTGGCCGCCTCAGGGTTGATCTTCCTTAAAACTTTGTAATTTATCTTTCCTGTTTTCCAAGTGGTATGGTGTCCAGTCATCATATAACCCCCATTTTATCTTATCAGGATTTATTTCTACTAATTCTAATACTTTTTTGATATACTGAGAATAACCATAATTTAAAAATTGTATAGTATGTCCTGGACAACGCACATTAATAATTTGACAAAACCTGCCTGCAATATTATATTATATACAATCAATGATATTAGTCGTTAGTGAATAGTCGTTAGCATTAAATGCACAATAATAAGACACGGCACACCTTGTCTCTACGCTTACCTAGTATTGTTTCTTTAAGTAACCACTAACCAGCTAACTAATTCCATACGAGATACGAGATACGAATTTGTTCCAGCTAACCAAGTAACTAACGAATCTATACAATTAATTTAAAAGGAGATTCAAGATAAACTATGTTGCGAATAATAAGAAAAAATATGAAAATTATACTAATTGTAGTAATTGCCGCCTTTGGTATATCTATTTTTTATGGCTTAGGTCAATACAGGTCCTCCGGCGGACAGAAAAGAACATACTATATTGCCGAAGTAAATAAATCCGGCATTACCTCTAACCAGCTGCAAAGTGCTTTTTTAAACGCTATCTCTCGATACGATAATAAAACCCTTTCTAGTTTAGACCAATCGGCAATTGTTTCTTTTAAAAAGAATATATTAGATCAATTAATTGACTATGAACTTTTATATCAGCAAGCTCAAAAAGAGAAGATTAAGATTTCCAATGATGAGATTAATTTAGAAATTGACAAGATTAAAGATAATTTCTCTTCTCCTGAAGAATTCAATGAAGCCCTAAAAGCAAATAATATTACCCTCGTCCGACTCAAAGAGGATATAAAAAGACAATTAATGATAAATTCTATTTTAGAAGAAATTAGGGACAAAGTAAGCATCAACGATGAAGATTTGTTAGAATATTACAATGAAAATAAAGAGAGTTTCCTTGAACCCGAGCAAGTTCACGCCCGCCATATATTGGTTGAAACTGAAGAAGAGGCAAATAATCTTCTTCTACAGCTCAAAGAAGGTCTTACCGATTTTGCAGAATTGGCTAAAGAAAAATCTATAGGACCCTCTGCCCCAAGTGGCGGAGACCTGGGATTTTTCGCCAGAGGTCAGATGGTGAAAGAATTTGAAGATGCTGCTTTCTCTTTGCAGCCAGGTGAGATTAGCGAAGTAGTTAAAACACAATTTGGATATCATATTATTAAATGCGAAGAGAAGAAAGAGGAATATTCTCCTACCTTTGAAGAAGCAAAAGAAAAAATTAGCAATATTCTGAAATACCAAAGAGAAAACGAAGCAATATCAGCATTTATCTCAAAATTAAAAGAAGAAGCTGTTATTGTTTACAATTATGATTTCGATGCTGAAATTGAATCGTTAAAATCTTCTGCAGAAGAGAACCAACCATCAGACTCTACGGAGCAAGTAACTTCGGAAGAAACAGTTTCAGAAGAGGCAACAGAAACCGAAGAAGTTAAGGACACTTCCAAAAATGATTAAAGATTAATTCTCATAATTAAATACAGAAAAAATGAAAATAATTAAATGGGGCTAAACTTTTTCGGGATTACCTCTGGACTGCAAGCATATTCCATTTAAATAATATTATCTTTACAAACTTAATTTGCTCTCCTATCCGGAAAGATAAGGGTAATTTCCTGCAGGTTTCAAAAGTTAAAGCAGGAATACCGAGCTGATAATAGGCGCAATAAGCAGTGCTGCCTTTGACCGGGTCCACTAAAACCTGATATTTATTGCTATCCTCGTTAATCCCTTTATTCATCTCCTCAACAAGAAAAGAGCTCAGCTTAAATAAGTAATCATCATCAGAATCTATAACTACAGTCTGGCCATAATTTTTTGGGTTCTTTTTGTAAAATTCTATCGACTCGTGTAAATCTACCAATAGACCGATATCGTATCTTTTCATCAAGTTAAATATTTCAGAAGCTAATTTTTCTACAGAATTTCCCTGGGGATTTCCGGGATATACTCTATTCAAATTAATTTCCGGTGGGAAACACCTTACGTTTTCTTCGCAGGCTAAAATATTTGCTCTTGGTATAATTATCAAAGTTCCCTTTTCAATATTTATATTTTCTTTTAGATATTCCGTAGCTTTGGTACCGGCTTTTTCATTTCCATGTGTTCCGGCTACAATCATTATCGTCGGTTCTTTATAATCAGTCTTAATTATAAAAACGGGAGTTTCATAATCTGTTCCGGTACAGATATATTCGACAGAAGTTGTTTGCAGTAAAGCAGTTTGGGGGAAACAAAAAAGTAATAATATCGATATGATAAATATTATTTTAAAAAATCTTTTCGTAGATATCAAATTAAACATTTTCCTCATTCTAACAAGTATATCCGCTACCCGCTTTCTCTTCTTCACTATATACGATATACGAAATACGATATGCTAATTCTCTTTAATAATCATCGGTACGCTCTTATAAGTATCTTCCGCTAAAAACTCTATCTTTTCCTCTCCGTCTTTTCTAACAATTCGGTAAGTTTTTATCTGATAGCCCGGAATCCCTTCTTGAACAACTATCTCCTGGCCAGCCTCTAACTTGGAATCTTTCTCTCTAATTATCTGATAATTAATTACCTTTTTATCTTTGCTAACAATTTCCACTTCTGCTTTATCCTCATTCCCGCCAAAGATACTAACCCGTAATCTATCTTTAAAAACTTTCGAAAAAATTACTATCGTATGATCCGAATTATTTTTAAATTTTAAATTTTTATATCCGTAAAATATAGCCGCATCCTGCCCCAGAGGAACGTATTTGGTTGCCTCTCCGTATACTGAATGATTATACCTTTCTACAATTGGTAGATTAGCCAAAAGAGCCGCATTATATAAAGTGCTTGATACCTGGCAAATACCGCCTCCATAACCATTTACAAATACACCATTAGCAATAATAGTGCTTTCTTTATAACCGTCTGCCTTTTCAGCAGGCCCTACATATTTATTAAAAGAAAAAATATTTTGTGGTTTTACTAATATACCGTTTATCACTTCAGAGGCTAATTTTATATTATATATGGTGTTCTCTTCTTTGTTTTCTAATGAGGTGGAATATGTCCCCAATTCTCCATTGATAGCTAATTCTGTTAAAATATTTTGAGTAGTAATTTTTGGGTTAGCAATAATCACCGGTAGACCAGAAATATATTTTTCTTCATCTAAACATTTTAATGACTCAGTAATCTCTTCTTTGAATCTTTCTAAATCAAGTTTTACTCCTGTCCTGCTTTCAATAATTTTATTGCCCTCTATGTAAGCATCACCAGGACTGCGGTTTATCAGGGAGCTTATCTTGTTTTGAAAATCTTCAAACTTCTGCGGATTGAATTCAGCCTGGTAAGGTACTTCGTATCCTTTTCTCCAAACTACAATTCTGTCCTTTAACCGTCTGAAAATATTCCCAGTACGGGCAATACCGTAAGTTTCTTCGACTACCCGATTTAAATCGATAAAAGCGTCCAATTCTTTATGAGGAATAAATTTGATTTCCTTATCCTCAAATACTAATATTCGGGGGGTATCAATCATTTTTGAAGCAATGGGCTGAAGAATCTCCTGAGCTTCTTCCTTCTTTAACCCTCCTAATTCAACACCAAAGGCAGACACTCCAGGGAATATTTTATTTCTATTTCTAAATATATCAACGGCATCAACTAAACTTATCGCAACAACTATTATTATTAAAAATAATAATAGTTTCTTAATCTTAACCTTACTGTTATTTTTCTTCTTTGAATAATATCTCAATAAATTACACTCCCTCTGTTTTATTATTTCTTATTTTTTACATATTTTTACTATGTTAGTGCAAACTTTAGTAGGATAGTAAGAAAGAGAAAAGAATATTTATTGCTTTTGTTTCCTATCTTCTTTTTTCTTTAGTTCTTTTTCATCACTCGATGTCGAGTAGATGAGTGTCTTTCAACCTTAGAAACGGATTTGTATTCCCTGTTTGCTTCCTGTTTC
>DMCY01000001.1 GCA_003451675.1 Candidatus Atribacteria bacterium | reverse complement strand
TGGGAGACCGAAAGAGAACGAAATATTAAAGTAGGCAAATACAAACCACCTCTATCTGCTTCCTGCTTTAAGAAAGAGACAGAGACTTCTCCTCTTATCGAGGTAACCATACCCGCTCTTTCCGGACCGGATCAGGGTAAACCCTGGGTAGGTGTTTTGCGTAAACTCACGGAAGCAGGATATTATTAATCAGTTAAAGAAAATATAAGAAAGTTGATACCGATGTATTATCATAACCTAAATAAAATAAGGGGTAGGTCTGCCCAAAACCAGAAGAATTTTTTTCACCAAAGAAAACTACCCCCAAAGAGTTGACACAGACCTAATAAATTAAGGTTAGTATGAATAATCAAAGTATGATAGAATATATAAAAGAAGGGTTGCTTAATTTTGTTTTTCCCTTAGATTGTAAGATATGCGAAAAACCTATCCGAGAATCTAAAGGATTCTCGATTTGTGAAGATTGTTTTAAAACCATTGAATTAATCGAACGACCTTATTGCGTAAAGTGCGGAAAACCTTTAATACCTACTGATGTTTTTAAGCAAAACAGAGAAATCCTATGCCTTGATTGTAAAAGAAAAAAATATTCTTTTGAATTCTCTCGTTCTACTGGAGTATACGATAAGGTATTAAAAAAATGCATTCATCTCTTTAAATACTATGGAGAGAAAAAGTTGGCTAAAGCATTAGGAAAGTTAATGGTGGATTATTTATTAAAAAATAATGAATTTGAAAATAAATTTGACATAATTATTCCTGTTCCTTTACATAAGAATGATTTAAAGAGAAGGGGATTTAATCAGAGCGTTTTGTTGAGTAAAGTCATAGGAGATTATTTTTCTATCCCGGTTGGAGAAAAGATTATAATAAAGAAAAAGTTAACCCCTTTTCAGGTTAATTTATCTAAGAAAGAAAGGGTAAAAAATATTCTTAGGGCTTTTTCGGTAGAAAAAACAGAAGAAATTAAAGGGAAAAATATTCTGATTTTAGATGATGTTTTTACTACCGGAGCTACTGTAGAAGAATGTGCTAAGGAATTAATAAAAGCTCGAGCAAAGAATATATTCGTTTTAACTTTAGCCCGAACCGTATAAAGCTCATATACCGCCTCTCCTTAGAGCTGTGGTTGAAAGTCGAAGCCAGTCGCAGGCGAAACGACCCACGTAAGGTAACTTTGGTTACTGAGCATGGTGCGGCTTTGGAGTAAGTCCTGCCTTAACCTTAACAGGTTAGAACAATAAGAGAAGAGTAGTAGTAAAGGATAAAGTTCCTAAGCAAACCTCTCAGCAGGCGAGTGTGGGGGCAAAGACCAGGTCAGTCTGAGGAAAGGCGGATAGAATATATTTAGATAGCTAACGAAGGGAAAACAATTAGAAATTAAAAGGAAAAAATAAATTAAAAATATTTTTAAAAAAATTTAAAATAAAAAAGGGTTTTTTGTTTAGACGGAGAATATATATATTAAGTAAAATAAACTATTACTAAGGAGGAAAGAGATATGAAGATTACTTTCAAAGGAAAACATATTGAAGTGACAGATGCGATGCGTAGTTATATTGAAAAAAGGTTAAGCAAGATCGAGAGACATTTTGATCATATCTTAGAAGTAATAGTAACTTTAAGTGTAGAGAAAAATAGGCAAATTGTTGAAGCAACCTTGCAGGCAAGAAGGGCTTTGATCAGAGCAGAAGAAGAAACAGATGATATGTATACTTCCATAGATAAAGTAGCAGATAAATTAGAAAGACAGATAAAGAAATATAAGGAAAAATATTTTCAGAAACCCCACCCCGGGACAGAAAAAATAGGGTTAGCTAACAAAGGGATTAATGCTGAAGATAGTGAGCCGGATAAGATTGCCAAAATTGTAAAGACTAAAAGATTTGCTATTAAACCGATGTCAGTAGAAGAAGCGGCAATGCAAATGGATTTATTGGGACACAATTTTTTTGTTTTTGCAAATGATAATACCAACAAAGTTAATGTTCTGTATAAAAGAAAAGACGGGAATTTCGGACTGATTGAGCCGGAATTTTAAGGAGGAATCTATGGAGAAAAATAAATTACATGCATTTCGTAATTTTATAATTCCCCGACGTTTTAATTACGAAGTAGAAGATATAGAAAAATCGTTAAAAGATATAAGTGATATTCTATTTGCGAAAATAGTATTATCAGAGGATAGAGATATAAAAGAAATTCATATAATTACTAAAGATTCTTCTAATCCCAAAAGAATCACCCGAGATATAGAATCGTTTTTATTAGCTAAATATAATATTCAAGTAGATTATAGAAAAATTAGTATAGCGCAAGTAAAGGATAAAGAAATAAGAGATGAGCAAATAAAGGAAGAAGAATCAGAACCTTCTTTAAGACTTAAATTCTCTGATGTTAAAGTGGGAACTATCGGTAATCAGTTTGAAGTTTGTGTAAAATTAGAAAATAACGGAAAAATATATGAAGGTAAAGTATCTGGAAAAAATTGGGGCGAAAATCAGGAATATTTAGTGGCTAAAGCTGCCTTAGAGGGGATAAGCTCTTATTTAGAGGGCTCAATTTTCTTTCAGGTAGATGAAATAAAAAAGATTGAGTTAGATAGTAAAGAAATAATGGTAGTTTCTATTAATCTAATCGATTCAAAAAGAAAGGAAAATTTAGTAGGTTCTACGGTAATTAAAGATGACTTCAATAAGGCAGTAGTAAAAGCAATCCTTAAAGCTACTAATCGTAGAATTTTAACAAAAGAAAAATAAATAAAAAATTAGGTCGGTGAGGCCTGTATTTTGAACTAATAATATAATAAAAGATGTAGCAGTATCATTGAGCGAAGCGAAGCGGTTTTGAATGTTGGAAAAACAAATAGAAACCGTGGAGGTGCAAAAGATGAAGATTAATAAGGCAAAACTAATCAGCTTATTAATTAGTGTCATGGCTCTGTTATTAGCCGGTGGCGCTAAATATAGCTGGAGATAATATAGAATAATAGAGGCCTGCCGGCCTAATTTATTTATACTCAAGGGGGGGTAATATGATTTGTCTTTAAAATTAAAAATATACATTATAGTAATAACAACATTAGCTATCGCTCTTTTTACATATTTATCACCTTCTTTACCCTCATTTTCTAATACTTGGTTGGCAATTATTTTTTTTCTTACTATATCCACCTTTGCTGAATTTATTCCGGTTGATTTGCCTATAGGAGGAGTTGTAAGCATCGGTTTTCCTATAGATTTTGTGCTGATTTTGGTCTATGGACCGGCCTTAGCCATGTTAATAACTGCTTTGGGTGCATTAATAGGTGAAATAATTGAGAGGAAAGTGTCGTGGTATAAAATAATATTTAATACCTCTCAATATGCTTTAACAGCTGGTATTGCTGGTATTGCCTATCAACAAGCAGGAGGAGTTGTGGGAGCACAAAATATTTTTAGGTTTATTTTTCCTGCTACTATCTGCGCTTTAACTTATTGTATTATAAACATAACATTATTTATTTTAGTTGTATCATTTGCTAAAAATGTTAGAATAAGAACAATTTGGAGGACGAGTATCAAGGATACGGTACTTAGTTATATAGCAGAAGCCCCCATGGGTTTTCTTATGGCTATCGTCTATACACAGGTTGGCATTGTGGGTATTTTATTATTCTTTCTCCCTTTATTACTGGCCCGTCGTTCTTTTGAATTATATACCAAGATGCGCAAAGTATATTTGGATACTATTCGTGCTTTAGCAGCAGCCATTGATGCCAAAGATCCCTATACTAAAGGTCATTCAGAAAGAGTGGCGGAAACTTCTGTAGCTTTAGCTCAAGAATTAAATTTATCTGATAGGGACATTGAGAATATAGAATATACCGCTTTACTGCATGATATAGGAAAGATTGGCATAGCGGATAAAATCTTAGGAAAAAAAGATAGTTTGACAAATCAAGAGTATGAAAAAATAAAAGAACATACGATTATGGGAGCTAATATCATAGAACCGGTAGATTTTTTAAAAAATTCATATGAAGCAATCTATCACCATCATGAAAGATATGATGGTAAAGGCTATCCTGATGGAGTAAAAAGTAAGGATATACCCATATTTTCCAGAATAATTGCCGTAGCTGATGCCTATGATGCCATGAACTCTGATCGCCCTTATCGAAAAAAGTTAGATAAAGACAAGATATTAAAGGAGCTAACAGATCAATCCGGAAAACAATTTGACCCCGAAGTAGTTAAAGCTCTTATTTTGGTTCTTGATAGAGAAAGAGAAGAATAAATGTTATATGCCTATATTATAATTATTTCCATTATAATAGGACTGGCTCGTAATGGTAAGTTAAGCAGTTTGAGCCAGATTTCACTAAAGAGAATAGAATTAATAGTATTAGCCTGTTTAATTCAGGCTGGATTAGTTTTTCTGGAGCCAAAAAAAGTAAAATTTGTTCTCGATTATAGTTCTTATATGATAATTTTCTCTTATATTGTTCTTCTGTTGGCAGTTTGGTATAATAAAGAGCTAAAAGGAATGAATTTTATCACTCTGGGGATAATCTTTAATTTTGTAGTTATTATCGCCAATGGCGGCCATATGCCGGTATTGTTGAGCAGTTTATATAAAGCAGGATTAGATGATTTTGCTCTGGTGTTAAAAGAAGGTACCTATGTTACCCATACCCTGATAACTGAAAAGACCTTATTTAGATTTTTAGCCGATGTTATACCCTTGTCTCCCCCTTTACCTGATCCTTCAGTGGTAAGCGCGGGAGATTTTTTAATGTTTTATGGAGTGTTCAGCTTAATCCAAAATGCAATGGTGAAAAAACAGAATTCAGAAGAGAGAGAAAAGAATTCAGAAGATAAAGAGCTGAATCCAGAAGCCTGATTAGTATCTTGATTAGTTAATTGGTTACCTGGTTATCTGGTTCAATTGCAATGATATTTCTATTTTTTTAATTATATCTTTTGTTTTCTTAACTAATTAACCAGTTAACTAAGTAACCAACTAACAACTATTGTAAGTTAATAGTTCATAAAGTAAAAACAAAATTTCAGATTTTAGAATGAAAAGGAAAAGATAATTATGTTTAATTGGACAAAAAAGATATTTGGTGACCCTAACGAAAGGGAATTAAAAAGATTACAACCTATTGTAGAAATGGTAAACAGCTATGAACCAGATATTTCAAAATTAAATGATGAGGAATTAAAAAACAAGACCCCTGAATTTAGAGAGAGATTAAACAAAGAGGAAACTCTGGATGATATTCTTCCTGAAGTTTTCGCAGTCGTTCGGGAAGCAGCTAAACGAGTTACCAAGATGAGGCCTTTCGATGTTCAGCTTATAGGAGGAATTGTTTTACATCAGGGCAAGATAGCCGAGATGGCTACCGGAGAAGGTAAAACTTTAGTGGCTACCATGCCCGCTTACCTAAATGCTTTAAGTGGTGGAAGTGTACATATTGTTACAGTAAATGATTACTTGGCTAAAAGAGATAGATATTGGATGGGTGGAATTTATGAATTCTTAGGATTAAAAGTAGGTTTAATCCAGCATGATATGAGAATCGATGAACGGAAGAAAGCTTATGAAGCAGATATAACCTATGGGACTAATAATGAATTTGGTTTTGATTATTTAAGAGATAATATGGCAGTTCGTCTGGAAGATGTGGTTCAAAAAGGTTATCATTTTGCTATTGTTGACGAAGTGGATAGTATTTTAATCGATGAAGCTAGGACTCCTTTAATTATTTCTGGTCCTTCTGATGAATCGACTAAAATATATCAACAGGTAAACAGAATTGCCACTCGCTTACAGGAGGAAGTAGATTATAAGATATATGAAAAAGAAAAGACGGTTGCTCTAACCGAAGTGGGTGTTTCCCGCATCGAAGGGTTGTTGCAGATAAAGAATCTATATGATGAGAAAAATATGAATGTGCAACATCATATTATCCAGGCCCTAAAGGCACAAAGATTATTTAAAAGAGATGTTGATTATATAGTAAAAAACGGAGAAGTGATTATTGTAGATGAATTTACTGGAAGATTAATGTTTGGGAGACGATACAGTGATGGACTTCATCAGGCTATTGAGGCAAAAGAAGGGGTAGCAATTGCTCGGGAAAATCAGACTCTAGCTACTATAACTTTCCAGAATTATTTTAGATTATATAAGAAACTTAGTGGCATGACAGGTACGGCTAAGACTGAAGAAGAGGAATTTATCCATATCTACAATCTACCGGTAGTGGTTATTCCTCCCAATAAAAAATTGATCAGGCATAATTATGCAGATGTTATCTATAGGACTGAAAGAGAAAAATTTAAGGCAGTCATTAAAGAGATAGTTGAAGTTCATAAGATGGGAAGGCCTATTTTAGTAGGGACGGTATCGATTGATAAATCAGAAACGTTGAGTAGGCTATTAAAGAAAGAGAATATTAGACACAATGTCTTGAATGCAAAAAATCACGAGAAAGAAGCAGAAATTATAGCTCAAGCAGGTCAGGGTAAAAATGTAACTATTTCTACTAATATGGCTGGACGAGGAACTGATATTGTCTTGGGTGAAGGGATAGCTAAATTAGGAGGTTTACATGTAGTTGGAACGGAAAGACACGAAAGCAGACGTATTGATAATCAGTTAAGGGGTAGATCGGGAAGACAGGGTGATCCCGGTTCTTCTCGCTTTTTCCTTTCTTTAGAAGATGATCTCATGCGGCTCTTTGGTTCTGATAAAATTTCTGGAATTATGGAAAA
The DNA here is from genome assembly GCA_003451675.1 of Candidatus Atribacteria bacterium. The sequence continues at coordinate 16,232 of DMCY01000001.1, read as the reverse complement.
GTTAGGCATGGATGAGGATGTTCCTATTGAGCATCCTTTAGTTACCAGATCGATAGAGAGTGCTCAGAAAAAAGTAGAGGGAAGAAATTTTGAGATAAGAAAACAGCTTTTAGATTTTGATAATGAAATGGAATACCAGAGGAAGGTAATCTATGAACAACGGAGGATGGTATTAGAGAGTAAAAATGTTAAAGAACATGTTTTAGAAATGGTAAAAGACACTATAGAAAATATCTTGAAAAATTATACTAATAAAGAAATTTATCCTGAAGAATGGGATTGGTCAGGGCTTAAAGATCATTTTATGCAAATCTTCTCTATTCCATTGGTTATTCCTAAGGAAGAAATACTTAAATTGTCTATTCCTAAATTACAGGACATTTTAACAGAAAAAGCTTTTGAAATATATGAATTACGGGAAAAAGAATTTACGCCACCTTTGATGAGACAAATTGAAACGATGATTGTACTTCGGGTGGTAGATCGGGAATGGAAAGACAATCTACGACGTTTAGATGAATTAAAACAAGGTATAGGACTAAGGGCTTATGGACAGAAAGACCCATTGATGGAATATCATTTTGAAGCCCATAATATGTTTCAAGATATGGTCAACAGCATAAAAGAAGAAGTAGTAAAATTTATTTATAAAGTCAGGCTTAAAAAAGAAGAGTCTCAAGGGGTTCGCCAGGCAAGAAGAGAAACACCTGCTCCTATGGTTAGCAGTCAAACAAAAAAATCACCTTTTGTTAAAAGGAAAGGATTAGGACGGGAAGAAGGGAAAAAGAAGAAAAAGATAGGGAGAAATGACCCTTGCCCTTGTGGTAGTGGATTAAAGTACAAACATTGTTGCGGAAAAAACATATAATACAATTAGATAAAAATAGAGAGGAAGGTGGATAAAATGATAGAGGAATTACAAAATAAGCTGGAGCAACTTCATAAAAAAATTGACGAAATGGGGACTTATCTTTGACTTATTTGCAAAAGAAAGAGAAGTAAAAAAAATAGAAAAAGAAATGTCCCAAGGATCTTTCTGGTCTAATCAAGAAAAAGCTCAGGAAGTTACAAAAAGAGTTAAGGGATTAAAAGACACTATAGGCGAATTTAATGAGTTAAAAAATAACTTAGAAGAATTAGCAATACTCTTAGAGCTCAATCTGGAAGAAGGTAGAAAAGAAATTTGGGAGGAGATAGAGCAAAAGGTACAGATTTTAGAGAAAGATATTGAAAAGCAAGAATTAATTGTTTTGTTTGATGGTAAATATGATACTAACAATGCTATAGTTACTATTCGGCCAGGTGCCGGTGGTACAGAATCTCAAGATTGGGCAGAAATGTTGCTCCGTATGTATTTAAGATGGGCAGAAAAAAATGGGTATATCGCTAAAATAATAGAGATCTCACCCGGTGAGGAAGCCGGGATAAAGAATGTTACTTTTACAATTAGTGGAAACCATGCTTTTGGATATTTAAAAGCAGAAAAAGGAATACATCGTCTGGTTAGAATTTCTCCGTTTGATGCTAATAGAAGGAGACACACTTCTTTTGCCTCGGTAGAAGTTATTCCCGAAATTGATCAAGAAGTAGAGATTGAGATTAAGGAATCAGATTTAAGGATAGATACTTATAGAGCTACAGGAGCAGGGGGTCAGCATGTTAACACTACTGATTCTGCAGTAAGAGTAACCCATTTACCCACCAATATTGTAGTACAATGTCAAAATGAAAGATCTCAATACAGTAACAAGATGACTGCAATGAAAATTTTACGGGCAAGATTGTTTGAACATTACCAGCAAGAAAAGGAAAAAGATTTAAAAGAGGTTAGAGGGAAAAAGAAAGACATTGCCTGGGGAAGTCAAATACGTTCTTATGTATTTCATCCCTACCAGATGGTGAAAGACCATCGAACAGAAGTAGAAAGTGGAAATTTGCAAGCGATTATGGATGGCGAAATAAATTGCTTTATTGAAGCCTACTTAAAGAGCAGGAAAAAAGATTAAATTATATAGCTAAGGTAGGGAAGTTTCGTCTTGGTTCTCTTTTCTCATCTTTTTATTAATTGGTCAATTGGCTAATTGGTAAATTGGGTAATTAATTTGGCTTAAAGGAGATAAAAATGATTAAAACTTATAATCCCAAAGAAACCAAGAAGTGGTTGGAATATTCTTCTTTATTGGTGGGAATTATTATAATAATATGGGGAGTTATCAGTCATCAAACCATTTTATTAGTTTTAGGTTTCTTCTTTGTATTAGTTGTGTCTAATAAAACTGAAATAATTATTGATGAGAAAGGGATATTGATAACTACAAAGACCTTGTTTTTAATGAAAAGAAAAGATAGACTTAATTTTAAAGAGATGGACTCTGTAGAGATTAAAGAGGGTGTAGAAAAATCTTTAGTATATTTTATGAGAGGGTGGAAAGGCAGAAAAATATTTATTGATACAGTTGATTTAAATAAATTAGTAGATTATATAAAAAGCGAAAATCCTGATTTAATGAAATGAAGCTATATCGTATATCGCATATCGTATATCGTATATCGTATATAGTATGTAGTAAAGAAAATAGAATACAGAATCCAGAATCTAGGAGTTAGAATGTTATTAGTTATATAGCATTTAGCATATATTAAAGAAAGAAGAAGTTGGAAAAAGTTTTGAATTTTGAATTATGGTTTTTAGCTTTTCGCTTTAAGTTTTTAGCCTTTCACACTATACGCTAAACGCTACCCGCTATACGCTATGCCTAATACGATATACTATATACTAATAAATAAAGGAGGGAGATCAATGTTAATCGATAAAAAAGTCAGTAATTTTTTAGATGAGTTAGCTTCTAATTCACCAACTCCCGGTGGTGGAAGTGTGTCTGCATTAGCCGGTGCACTTGGGGCAGCTTTAATCTCTATGGTTGGCAATTTAACCGTGGGCAAGAAAAAATATGAAGACGTAGAAGAAGATATTAAGAAAATTGTAAGCTCTTCGGAAAAATTACGTTATGAATTAAGTCACTTAATAGAAGAGGATGTTAAAGTTTTTAATAATTTTATGGCTACTTACAAAATGCCCAAGGACACTGAAGATGAAAAAAAGGTAAGAGCAGAGAAGATACAAGAATCACTAATTAAAGCAGCAAAAGTTCCTCTTAGGGTAGCTTATAAATGTTTGGATATCATGATTCTTTCCCAGGAGGTTGCTGAAAAAGGTAATGTTAACGTAATAAGTGATGCCGGAGTCGCTGTCTTAATGGCAGAAGCAGCATTGGAAAGTGCTATACTAAATGTGAAGATAAATTTGAGAATGATTAAAGATGAGAAAATAAGAGAAGAACTTTCCTCTTCTATAAAAGAATTATTGTTAAAAGAAAAAGGACAGAAAGAAAAAGTATTAAAAATAGTGGAGCAGAAAATAAGATAAAAAATTGCTTAAAGAGAAGAGTGCACTAAAATAAAAGAACCTCAGTCTAGATAGTGAAAAATCCAGAGGGTTAGTTTTATTTTAAAAATACATCTAACCCTATTTTTATATATATTCTAAAAAATATTTAATTTTTTTTAAAAAAAAGAAGGATTTTTCAATTTTATGTTGTATAGTAGATAATAGATGGATAAATTGCACTAAAATAATAAAATGGTGCAATTCTTGCATTATCATCAATGTGTACCCCTACAAAAAAAAGTAGAGGCACAGCGTGCCGTGTCTTTTTGTACTAACGACTAATTTAAGGGAGTTATAAATTGAACCCTGAAAAAGAGAAAAATTATATTGATTTGTCCTCCCGCATAAAAGGCAATTTTAGAAAATTTAGTGAAGGTCAAAAATTAATTGCTACCTACTTATTGAAATATTCCGATAAAGCTGCTTTTTTTACTGCTGCGAAATTAGGTAGAGTAGTGGGAGTTAGCGAGTCTACTGTTGTAAGATTTGCTGATTTTTTAGGATACAAAGGTTACCCAGCCTTACAAAAAGACTTACAGAATAGAATCAAAAACAAATTAAATACCGTTAGTCGGCTAAAAAGATCTATAAAAATAGCTAACAGCGGGGAAAGCATTTTATACGAAGTTTTCCGTAATGATATTGATAATATCCAAAAAACTATGGATAATATATCTCGAGAATCTTTTAATAAATTAGTAGAAGAAATGTTGAATGCAGATTGTATATATATTGTAGGTCTTCGAACTGCCACCTCCTTAGCTTACTTTATGGGTTACACCCTCCATTTGATTTTAAAAAATGTAACTACCATAACTTTTGGAGTTAGCGATCTCTTTGAAAGGTTGATTAATATAAATGAAAAAGATCTGATAATAGGTATTACTTTCCCTCGATATACTCTACAGACTGTGGAAATTATGGAATATGCCAAAAAGAAAGGAGCAAAGACAGCTGCAATTACCGATAGTGTATTATCTCCTTTAGCTCAACTTGCCGATGTTAGCGTATTTGCTGAAAGCAATCTTAATTCTTTTATCGATTCTTTTACTGCTCCTCTTAGTTTAATAAATGCTTTAGTAACTGCAGTAGGAGTAAAAAGAAGAAAGCAGAACTTAGAATCTTTATCTGAATTAGAAGAAATTTGGGAAAAGTATAAGGTATTTTATTAAGATTTATGTTGTAAATTATTTTAACTTAATATTAAAGAAATAAATATTGTAAACAAATTATTTTTTAGAAAGGGGAAAAATAAATTAAAATGAATAAGAGCTTAATTGAAAAGCTGTGGAGAGAAAATCCAGAAATTTTTAAATTATTAAAGGAAAGTGAGAATTTAGAAGAAGCTAGACAAAGACTTTTTAAATTTTCTAAAGACTTAGAATGGAAATATAGAGAAGGGGAAGAAGTTTTACATAAATTAGAATATGCTACCGCATTAGAAGCGATAAAGGTATTTAATAATCTTATTTCCCTCCGAAATGAGAAGATTGCTGGTTTTAGTACTTTAGACTATTTAAGGCAAGTTGCTAAGGAAAATCAGGAAATTATCCATGAAATTGATGAAGGTTTTTTGGAAGAGGTTATCCATCTTTTTAAGGCAATGAAGGGAAAAGCAGATATTTCTTCAGGATGGCTAAGGCCATTACTGGAAAAAGATGGAGTTAAAATAACAGATTTTGCCAAGATTAAAGGCAGAGAAGCGGGAATATCTCGCTCTAATTATCTAGATAAACTTTATGAAAAAGTTCATAATTTTATCGGCCGTTATCCTTCTGGATGTGATGATGAACTGATTAAGGAGAGGAAAGAAAATCGACAGAAGATATTAGAATATTTTGCTGCCACTAATGATGATTGGGATGACTACCGATGGCACTTAAAACATATTTTTCATAGTATGGATGATTTAGAGCATCTCAAGAAATTAGTTCCTCTTACTGAGGAAGATATCGAAGCTATTGAAATTGCTATTGAAAATAAAATACCCTTTGGTATTACACCCTATTATCTTTCTTTATTCGATTTTTCCCATAGTGATAGAAAATACGACTATCAGGTAAGATCTCAAGTTATTCCTCCCATGCACTATGTGACCTTAATGAAAGAACATCGTAAAGAAAGATCATATTACTTTGATTTCATGGGTGAACATGATACTTCACCGGAAGAATTAATTACCAGAAGATATCCTATGATATCTATCCTAAAGCCTTACGATACTTGTCCGCAAATTTGTGTCTATTGCCAGAGGAATTGGGAAATAACCGGTCCGATGATGCCCGAAGGGATGGTAAGTAAAGAGGCATTGGATAAAGCATTAGATTGGTTTGCTGAACATACCTCTATGAAAGATGTATTGATTACTGGTGGTGATCCCTTAGCCTTAAACGATGAGCTAATAAAATATATAATGAATAGATTATGTGAGATGGACCATGTAATAAATATTCGGTGGGCCAGTAGAACTCCAGTTACTCTTCCCATGAGAATAACTGATGAATTAACTAAATTAATTGGGAGTTATTTGAAGCCAGGGAAGAGAAATATCTGCGTTGTTACTCATATTGAGGGGGCCTCTGAAGTTACTCCGGAATTAGCTGAGGCAGTGATGAAGTTTAGAAGACAGGGTATATATGTTTATAATCAATTAGTATATACTCTGGAAACCAGTAGAAGATTTCAAAATGCAGCAGCGAGGATAGCGATGAAGAAGGCAGGAGTAGATCCCTATTATACTTTTTATCCTAAAGGGAAAGAAGAAACGAAAGATTATCTTGTCCCCGTTGCCCGCCTGTGGCAGGAAAGAAAAGAGGAAGCAAGGTTGTTACCCGGTCAATTCAGAACAGATGAACCGGTTTTTAACGTCCCTCGTTTAGGTAAAAATCATATTAGGGCCTGGCAAGATAGAGAATTAATTGCTCTAAATAAGGAAGGAAGAAGAATTTACTTATGGCATCCCTGGGAAAAGGGAATTGCTTTAGTTGAACCTTATGTTTATAAAGATCTCCCTATTTATAAATATCTCCAGGAACTTGCTAAAAGAGGAGAAGATATCGAGGAATACAAGTCAATTTGGTACTACTATTAAATAAACTCTCGAGAAGAAAAATTGACTATAGGAGGTGATATAAAAAATAAAGGTGAGTTGAGCTCGTAGTTTAGGGCAGATTTTTAGTTAGTAGATGTAGTGAATTTTAAAAATTAAAAAATGGAGGTATTAAGGTGAAAAAATATTTGAGCTTAATATTAATGATTAGTTTAATGATATTTATGTTTTCCGGGATTAGTTTAGCTGTTACTCATATTACTTTTGGAACCGGAAGCCCCGGAGGGACTTACTATCCTTTAGGTGGGGCGATGGCTGATCTCTGGACGAAATTATTGAAAGCAGAAGGAATTGAAGTAACCGCTGAATCAACCGCAGCTTCAGTAGAAAATTGTAGATTGGCAGGCAGTGGAGAAATCCAAATTGGAATGGCAATGTCCAGTGTTTCCTTTAAAGCTTACAAAGGAGAAGTAGATCCGTTTAAAGGCACTCCCCAACCTATACTGGGATTATTTTCCATGTATCCTGCACCCGAACATATTTTAACTTTAGACCCCAATATTAAATCTATTAGAGATTTAAAAGGAAAGAAGGTTTCAGTGGGTGCACCGGGGAGCGGAAACGAGACTATAGCTCGACTGATTATTGAAACTGCCGGTTTGACTTACGATGATATGAAAGTAAGTTATTACTCTCAACCTGAGGCAGCTCAGGCTTTAAAAGATAGGAATGTTGATGTTGTATTTTGGAATTTCTCCCTTCCAGGTTCTGCTGTAAGTGAAGTTACTGCAGTAAGAGATGTCTATTTTATATCAGTGGATAAAGATATTGTTGAAGAATTGACTTCTAAATATACTTATTACAAGGAAGGTAAAATACCTGCCAATACTTATAAGGGGCAAGATTATGATGTCGTAGCTATTCAAGATGGAAATGATGTGGTAATAAATAAGGATATTGATGAAAATACTGCATATTTATTAGTAAAAACACTATTTGAAAATGCAGAAGATATATTCAATGTACATCCTTCTGCAAAGAAATTAATTCCTGAAAATGGCGTGAAAGTAGGTATTGAGATGCATCCTGGCGCAGTAAAATACTTCAAGGAGAAGGGACTACTTTAATGTTTAGTAGAATAATCAGGGGAACCTTTATGGTTTCCCTGATTATTTTTTTTATTATCATAATATCATCTTTTATAAACAATGAAGAAAATCACCAGACACAATATTATTTAGAGGTTATTAACAGGAAGAATGATTCTATATTAGTTAAAATTGAAGTTGCTGTTGGTGATAAATTTTATTTAGACTATATAAATTCAAAAGATTTAAATCCGGTATATGATACTTTTAAAATAAGAGAGGACGGAATATTTTGCCTACTTACTGAGGAATATCCCTGGTATGGCGTAGGGCAAGAATTCCATGCTTCTAAAGATATAAAATACTCAGATAAATTAGTAATAGTAAACGTAAACAGGGAGATGAAGATACTTCCTTTACGGGTGGCTTTTACTGTAGAGCAAAAGATAAGATGTAATGGGGAAGAATATATTTTATCTTCTTTGGCTGATGGAGGAGATCCTGTAGATGTAATTATTACTACTGATGAAGGAGGCATGAATGATAATTAAGGAAAAAGAAAATTTACAGACTGATAAAGAAAATAATGACGAAATTGAAGTAAAAGTTGATGAAAAAATATTAAAAGAAATAGAGGAAATCGAAACCAAAAATAAAAGAAATTTAACTGGTTTATGGTCTATTCCTATCATAGTTGCTTCTATCGGATTATTTATTTTTCATATGTATACCGGATGGTTTGGAGCATATTTTAGCTTAATCCAACGTTCTATCCATTTTATGTTTATCTTAACTTTAACCTTTAGTCTTTTTGCCCGTAGTAAAAAAACTCCCAGAGATAAAATACAATTTTACGATTTGATATTTGTTGGCATATCTATAATTTTATGTTATTACATACTTACTAATTATAAAGAATTGGTCTGGCGAGCGGGTGCTGCAAATTCCATGGATGTTTTTTTAGGAGTTATTTTAGTTTTACTTACTTTAGAAGCAACCCGAAGAGCAGTAGGTCTTCCTTTAATGTTAGTGGCAGCATTTTTTCTTTTATACGCCTTAGTCTTTGGACCTTATATGCCGGGAAGATTTTCTCATGGGACCTTTTCTATAAAGAGAGTAGCCTATTATCTTTACCTTACTGATGCCGGAATTTTTGGAACTCCCTTGGGTGTTTCAGCAAGTTTTGTCTACCTTTTTATTTTATTTGGATCGATATTAAATAAGACTGGGGCAGGTAAGTTTTTTATTGATTTTGCAACCGCCTTAACCGGATATACCAGAGGCGGGCCGGCCAAAGCGGCAGTAGTTTCCAGTGGTATGATGGGAACTGTATCAGGTAGTTCAACCGCCAATACAGTGACTACAGGTAGTTTTACGATACCTTTAATGAAGAGTGTGGGGTATAGTTCAGTCTTTGCTGGAGCGGTAGAACCGGTTGCCTCTACTGGTGGTCAGATAATGCCACCCATTATGGGGGCTGCTGCTTTTATCATGGCTGAATTTTTAGGAGTTCCTTATATTGAAATTGCTAAAGCGGCAATTTTTCCTGCCTTATTTTATTATTTTGCCTTATTTATGGCTGTAGATTTTAAGGCTGCAAAAATTGGTTTACGCGGTCTTTCCAGAGAGCAGTTACCCAATCTATTAAAGACTTTAAAAACAGGATGGATTTTATTAGCCCCAATCTTTGCTTTAATTTATTTATTAGTCCAGGGTTATTCCCCACAAAAATCAGTAGTACTTAGTATTGTAGTGTTAATTATAGTTAGCATGTTTAGCAAAAAGACCAGACTGACCCCTAAGAAATTTTTAGAAGCTATAACTGAAGCAGGTGTTTCTGCTACTACGGTAGCGGTAGCATGTGCTGCAGCAGGAATAATTGTAGGAATTACTACTATGTCCGGATTAGGACTAAAATTTACCGGAATCGTATTTGAAGTTTCGCGGGGAATTTTACCCATAGCCTTAATTTTAGCTTCCTTAGCTTCTCTGGTCTTAGGAATGGGGATACCTACTACTGCTAACTATATTATAATGGCTACTTTGATTGCTCCCGCATTAATCAGATTAATGTCTGAAAATACTCATCTTATTTTGCCTCATATGTTCGTTTTTTATTACGGTATATTGGCTGATATTACTCCACCGGTAATGTTAGCAGTATTTGCCGGAGCAGCAATAGCCAGAGCTCCAGCAATGAAAGTAGGGATAGAATCTACTAAATTAGCTATTCCAGGATATACATTACCTTTTATGTTTATATTTCACCCTGAGCTAATTTCCTGGAATTTTACTCCGGATTTGAATTTAGCTAAATTGGGGTTTTTCTTATTATTAGCTACAGCAATGTCGATTGGTATAGCTGGAGGTATGCAGGGTTACCTAATTAGAGAGACTAAATTTTATGAAAGAATGATGCTCTTAGCAGGTTCTTTTATGATAGTACCAGCAAATTATATAATAAATTTAGCTGGACTTGCCTTAATAGGAGGGGTCTTAGTATCCCAGTTTTTGTTTAAACAACAAAAAAACAGTAGTTTTGGAAGAATAGCCGAATAAAAAGCGTATCTCGTATCGTGTGATATAGCGTTTAGCGTAGAGCGTATAGAAAGAAAATAAAAGCGTAAAGCAAAGCCATAACTTAAAATTTAAAATCAAGACAAAACCGAAAATAACTAAATAGTGGTTAGTGAATAGTGAATGGTATTTAGTAAAGAAAATAGAAGTTAGAAACATAATTAGTATCGAGTATCGAGTATTGCGTATCGCGAAAATAGAAATGAAAAGATGTAGGGGCAGATCTTGTGTCTGGCCCTAATGAGCAAGGGGTTCGATTTATCGAATCTCATAGAAAAATTGCTAAAACAAAATGGGGCGGATAAATCCGCTCTTTACATTAAAAGTAATACTTTATCAAAAAAGTTTTGAATTTTTAATTAGGCTTTTCTCTTTCCACTTTCAGTTTTAAATCATCATAGTATATATACTATTTTTCTATACGCTAAACGCTTAGTTAAATACTATCGACCATTCACTATTTTATATTCTAGTTTCTGCTTTCTGCATCCTATCTTTTCTTTCCTAACTATTCAATTAGTAAATCGGTTAATTGGTCAATTTTAGAATTAATATATTTTTCTTAAAAATCTATTGACTTTTTTAAAGTATATGTTATTCTTTAAAAAGATTAATCAATCAGTCCATTAGTCCAATATTGGAATAAAGATTTATCGTTTTAAAGAGGAAGTCTTTTATGAAAATTGAGATTGACAAGAAAAGCGGAATTCCTTTATATCTTCAGATAAAACATCAAATTAAAAAGTTGTTAGAAAACGGCGATTTGAAAGAGGGAGAACAACTACCTACCGAAAGAGATTTATCAGAAAAATTGCAAGTTAGCAGAAATACAGTAAGTATGGCTTACAAAGAATTGGTGTTGGAGAATACAATACTATCTATCCCGGGGAGGGGAACTTTCCCTAATCCAAAAACCTCTAAGTTTAGCAAAACCAAAATAAACAATAATCTACCAAAGATAGAAGAGATTATTGAGGTTACTATTAATGAAGCCCTGGAGTTAAATTTTGAGTTAGGCGAGTTCAAAAAATTAGTAGATAAGAAAATAAAAGAAAAAGAAAAATTATTAAAAAACATTAACATAGCTTTTATTGAATGTAATCAGGAGCAATTGTATTTTTTTTCCAAAGGGATAGAATTAGGAACCGGTATTTCCATAATTCCCATATTAATAGACGAGATTTATAAAGAACCAGATATTTTTAGAGAAAGGATTAAATCTATAGATTTAGTAGTTACTACCTTTTTTCATTATGATGAAGTTAAAAAATTTCTTGTCGATCAAAAACAGAGGGTTCTCGCCATCGCCTTAGATCCTCTAATGGAAACTATGGTAAACATTGCTCATTTATCTACCAAAGATAAAAATATTGGTTTGGTATGTATTACCGATAAGTTTGCCCAAAGAGTTTTCCGATCTATAAAACAGGCAGGAATAAAATTCTTAAGTTTTAAATTTACCATTTCTCATGATGAAAACGAAGTAAAAAAATTCTTAGCCAACACAGATATTGTGATAACATCTCCGGGGAGAAAGAACGAAGTAAAAAAAATAATTTCCCCCCAAATTCCCCTCATTGAGTTTATTTATGTTCCCGATAAAGGTTCTATGAGTATGTTAAAATTAGCCATTTTAGATATTAAGAGAGAAGGAGGCACACTAGAAAAGATATGAAGCAAAAAAAGTTATTCGAAGTTTATCAAAATAATTCAGTAAAGATATCAGTTCGCAGAGAATGGTGTAAAGCATGTGGTTTCTGTATTGAATTTTGTCCGAAGGATGTATTAGTCCCTGATGATCAAGGAAAACCTATTCCTGAAAATATTGATGCTTGTATAAAGTGCGGCCTTTGTGAATTGAGATGTCCGGATTTTGCTATCACAGTAGGAGGAGTGGAAGAGAAAGATGAATAATCAAAAAAGGGGGAAAAATATAAAATTATTGCAAGGAAACGAAGCCTGTGCTGAAGGAGCATTATTAGCCGGAGTTAGATTTTTTGCCGGCTACCCCATAACTCCCTCTTCAGAAATAGCTGAAAATATGGCGCGTAAATTACCTAAAATTGGCGGAAAATTTATACAGATGGAGGATGAAATTGCCAGTATGGCAGCGGTAATTGGTGCTTCTATAGCTGGACTAAAATCTCTGACTGCTACTTCAGGTCCCGGAATGTGCTTGAAACAAGAAAATTTAGGTTTTGCTATTATTAACGAAATACCCTGTGTAGTAGTTAACGCTCAAAGAGGAGGACCAAGCACCGGGTTACCCACTAAACCCTCTCAAGGTGATATGATGCAGGCAAGATGGGGAACTCATGGAGATCACCCTATCATAGCATTTGCTCCTTCCACCGTTAATGAGATACTTATCTTAACTATCAAAGCATTTAATTTTAGTGAAAAATATAGAACCCCGGTTATTTTACTCCTGGATGAAGTAATCGCCCATATGCGGGAAAAGGTAGAAATTCCTGCTCCGGAAGATATTGAAGTGATAAACCGAAAAAAACCTACCGTTCCCCCCGAAGAATACTTACCCTTTAAACCTGATGAAGACGGAGTTCCTCCTATGGCAAACTTTGGAGAAGGATACCGTTATCATATAACCGGGTTGGTTCATAATTATAAAGGTTTACCTACTTCTAACTCCCAAGAAATAGATGCTTTCATAAGGCATTTACATAATAAGATTCAGAAGAATATTAAAGATATAATAATTAACGAAAAATATTTTTTAGATGATGCTAAAATTGCTTTAATTGCTTATGGTTCAGTAGCAAGAGCTGCTGAGAGAACGGTAAAATTAGCTCGAGTAGAAGGGTTAAAAATAGGTTTATTGAAATTATTAACTATTTGGCCTTTCTGTTTTGAAGAAGTAAACAAGCTGGCTCAGCAGGTAGATCTAATTATAGTTCCGGAAATGAATTTAGGTCAAATGGTCTTAGAAGTAGAAAGAGCATCCCAGGGAAAATGTCGGGTTGTGCCTTATGGTCGGGTAGATGGTGAATTAATTAATCCTATAGAAATATTAGGGAAGATTCGGGAGGAGATAAAGAAATGAGGACAGTAATTGATAATTATATTAGAGAAGAGATGTTTCCCAATATATGGTGCCCAGGATGTGGAAACGGCATTGTATTAGGTACCATACTGCGAGCCATAGATGATTTAAATTGGGATAAAGATAAAATTGTGGCGGTTTCTGGTATAGGTTGCTCCAGTCGAATTACCGGATATGTAGATTTTTGTACCATGAATACTACCCACGGGAGAGCTTTGCCTTTCGCTACCGGCATAAAAATGGCCAACCCTGATTTAAAAGTAATAGTAGTTATGGGAGATGGAGATTGTTCAGCTATTGGAGGAAACCATTTTATCCATGCAGCCCGGCGTAATATTGATTTAACTGCTATAATTATTAATAATATGATATATGGAATGACCGGAGGTCAATATTCACCTCTTACTCCAACTGGAAAGTTTGGTTCTACTGCACCTTATGGAAATATTGATCAATCCTTTGATTTAGCTGAACTGGCTATTGCAGCAGGTGCAAGTTATGTGGCTCGAGGAACGGTGTATAATGTTCGGCAGTCAACTTCTTTGATAAAAAAGGCTTTAGATAAGAAAGGATTTTCGGTAGTAGAAATGATATCTGATTGCCCTGTATCTTATGGTAAGATGAATAAAATGAAATCACCGGTTGATATGTTAAAATGGATAAAAGATATAGCAGTTTCCAAAAAAGTATGGGAAGGGCTTTCCTCTGATGAAAAGAAGGGAAAATATGCTATAGGTGAATTTTTAAGCAAAGATAGGCCAGACTATACCGAACGATATAAAGAAATTATCAAAAAAGCTCAGAAGATGGGAGGCAATAAATAATGGAAGAAAGACTTGAAATATGTTTAAGTGGTTCCGGAGGCCAAGGGTTAATTTTGGCTGGAATAATTTTAGCCGAAGCAGCTGCTATATATGATAAAAAAGAAGCTGTTCAAAGCCAGTCTTACGGGCCAGAAGCCCGAGGAGGAGCTAGTAGATCAGAAGTGGTTATAAGTAATAATATGATAGATTATCCTAAAGTAATAAAATCGGATATTCTTTTAGCTCTAACTCAGACTGCTTGTGATAAATATGTCAAAAATTTAAATAAAGACGGTATCTTGGTTGCTGATTCTACATTAGTAACAGAGGTTCCTGATATCTCAAATAAAACATATTTATTTCCCATTACCGAAACAGCTAAAAAAAAATTTGGCACAAAGTTGGTTACCAATATTATTTCATTAGGAATAATTGTAGGGTTAACTGAAGTGGTTTCCCAAGAAGCTATTCAAAAGGCAGTGTGTTCTAAGGTTCCAGTTAAGGCAAAGGAAGTAAACGAAAAAGCATTACTCTTGGGGTTTGATATTGCTAAAGATTTAAAACAAAAAAATAGGAAAGCAAGTAATAAAAAATAAAAATTTGCGAAAAAGGAGATTAAGAATAAAATGAAAGTTTTAGTGGTAAATAGCGGCAGTTCATCTATAAAATATCAGTTATTTGATATGACTGATGAGTCGGTACTGGCTAAAGGTTTAGTGGAGAGGATTGGAATTTCTGATTCAATTATTAATCATTATCCTTCTGACAGGGAACCGGTTATAACCCATCAGGATATTACTAACCATAGGGTTGGGATTAAATTAATGATGGATGCCTTACTTCATCCAGATTATGGTGTAATTAAGGATATCTCTGAAATAGTAGCAGTAGGCCATAGAGTAGTCCATGCTGGGGAAAAATTTTCCGGCTCAGTTTTACTTACCGATGAAGTTATGGATGCCTTAAAAGAATGTATCGAACTTGCTCCTTTACATAACCCGCCTAATATTTTAGGGATAGAAGTCTGTAAAGAGCTAATGCCCGGAGTACCCCAAGTGGGAGTATTTGATACTGCTTTTCATCAGACTATTCCGGAATGTGCTTATCTCTATGGTATTCCTTATAAATTTTATAAGAAGTATAAAATAAGAAGATATGGATTCCATGGAACCTCACATAAATACGTGGCTCAAAGAGTAGCAGAAATTTTAAAAAAACCTATAGATGAGCTTAAAATAATTACCTGCCACCTGGGAAATGGTTCGAGTATTACAGCGGTAAAAAATGGAGTTTCAGTTGATACCAGCTTGGGATTTGGGACAGTTGCAGGTATAGTTATGGGAACTCGTTGCGGAGATCTCGATCCGGCAATCATCCCCTTTTTAATGGATAAAGAAAAACTCACTGTCGAAGAAATTAATAAAATTATCTACAAAGAAAGTGGATTCTTGGGTCTATCAGAAGGAATTTCAAGTGATAAGAGAGATTTAAGAGAGAAAGCAAATCAGGGTGATGAAAGAGCTATAAGAACTATTTCTGTTTTTACTTACGGGATAAAAAAATATATCGGAGCTTACGCAGCAGCTATGGGAGGGCTTGATGTAATTGTTTTTACAGCTGGAATTGGAGAAAATTCTCAAGAGACTAGAGCTGAGGCCTGTGAAGGATTAGAATTTTTAGGGGTAAAGATTGATCAAGAAAAAAATAAAGTTTGTGGTAAGGAAGCCATTATAAGTAATAATAATTCAAGAGTAAAAGTTATGGTAATTCCTACTAATGAAGAGTTGATGATTGCTAAAGATACAGCAGAAATTTCAGTAAGTCTATAGTAGTAATTGGGTAAAATTTAGGAGGTAAAATGTACAAAGTACTCAATAAACAAAAATTACACAAAACTATCTATTCGATGTGGATAGAAGCCCCAGAGGTGGCTTCCTCTGTCCAACCCGGACAATTTATCATTCTGATGATCAAGGAAAAGGGAGAACGCATCCCTCTAACTGTTGCTGATTTTAACTGGGAAAAAGGACTAATCCGCATCGCATTTCAGAAAGCGGGCAAGACCAGTGAAGAGCTTTCCACCCTGGAAGAAGGAGCTAAGCTATTCTCCTTTATCGGACCCTTAGGTAAGGCAACCGAGATTGCAACTTACGGAAAAGTCATAACCGTAGGCGGAGGCACCGCGATCGCCTGTATCCATCCGATT
>DMCY01000004.1 GCA_003451675.1 Candidatus Atribacteria bacterium | reverse complement strand
CCCTCCGCTTTCCACACTTTATCAGTGATTCTCTTTTATTCCTCTCCATAACAAATCCCTGATGAAGTCCTACTTCCCCTTTTCCCTAACGCTCACTTCCTACGCTTTTGACTACAGCAGCTTAAGGTGGTTTGAACCCTTCTCCTGCAAGTCGGTTTCGGGGGGTCTTCCCTCATCTCTTGCGCAACTTCGTGGCGCACAGTCATCGGCAAAACGAGTTAGCTTATACCCTCTTGATTCCATTTCATGGTCAAACTGGTTTAAATATATGTTGCTAAGTAGTGGGCTTATCACTGAACCCTGGGGTGTTCCTTCTTGTGTAAGGTGTCTTATTCCCTGTTCCATATATCCTGCTTTTAACATCTTTCGAATGAGTTTCAGTATTCTCCCATCACTAACCTTTTCTGCAATTATGTCTATTAGCCTCTCATGTTGCACACTTCCAAAGAAATCTTTCAAGTCTGCATCTACTATCCATTCGTATCCTCTAAGCAGTTCTCGATAGATCTTCCGCATGGCCTGATGTGGTGAGCGTCCCGGTCTATACCCAAAACTACAATCATTGAATCCTAACTCGAATAGGGGTTCCAGCCTGTTCTTTAGTGCCTGCTGGCATACCCTGTCTCGTATAGCAGGAATCCCTAAAGGTCTCTTCTTGTCTGATTTTCCTCTCTTTGGGATATACACCCTTCTTACCGGCATAGGTTCATAGGTGGATTCTTTTAGTTGCTGGTGGAGTCTCTGTAATTCTTCTTCTGCTACATTGGTAAAATCCTTGATACTAGTTTTATCGATTCCTCCACTTCCTCTGTTTGATTTTACTTTCTCCCAGGCCAGTTTTAGATTTGTTGGATGATATACTTTGTCAACCAAAGAATACACCTTCTTAACTGTACTTTCCGCCTGCATAGTTTTCGTATCCTCCGTATACAAATTCCGGGTCTTTCACACAAGGAACTTTCCTTTTTTTGTAACCTACTCACGAAGTCTATTTCAAACTTTAAAGTTCCATAAAGCGAGCCGCCTTCCCCATTAACCATCCTTTTGGGATATTTAATGCTACCTATATTAAAATAGATAGTCTGGACGTTTCTGCTGTTCGTCCATTAAAGTACTATTCGACTCTCCGACTTCTCGCAATGCTTCTATTACACACTTCGGGGTTACCTTATAGTGTAATATTACCGGATGTTGTGCCCTTCCTTACCGCCCGCACACACCTTGGTGCGATGAGTGGACTAGTAGCGCCTTCGCCTCCATAGTGCAGGCTCGACCTTTCCTCATCTTTGGCCGACCGGTTCACATTTTCTGTTACGGCCTGG
This sequence comes from Candidatus Atribacteria bacterium, assembly GCA_003451675.1. The sequence goes on along the minus strand of DMCY01000004.1, from coordinate 26,365 downwards.
TATTTCTCCGCAAGCCCTTCAGACTTCACCTCACGGTGAACGCCCTGCCCTTCAGTTATATTAACCGACCCCTGAGGCATTACCCCCAGGTCTTGGATACAAACCCCTCAAGTTGCGGGATTCGGTAGGACTTTAACCTACCTGATAAGCACGCTGCTGCGCACACACTATAGGGCTATCCGACTCCCAGCTGATTATTTGATATCCTCTCTTTGTATCGGTTGTTTACCATACTCCTTAAACGACTAATCTAATTATATTTATAAGAGTAAAGCTAAGACGCCTTTTTGAGCATGTAATCTATTTTCTGCCTGGTCAATTACTACAGAATGGGGACCATCTATAACTTCATCAGTTATCTCTTCTCCACGATGAGCAGGCAGGCAATGTAATACTATTACATCATATTTTGCTTTATTTACTAAATCTTGATTTATTTGATAAGGCTTAAACACATCTTTTCTAATTTCACTCTCCTTTTCAAATCCCATGCTGGTCCAGACATCGGTATAGATAACATCAGCTCCATCTACAGCTTCTTTTGGATCGTGGATAATCTCTATTTTACTGTTTATTCTTTTGGCATCCTCTTTTGCTATCTCTACAATCTCTGATTTTGGCTCGTAACCGGGAGGGGTAGCTAAAACAATGTCCATCCCTACCTTAACCGCTCCAAACAGCAAGGAATGTGCTACATTATTGCCATCACCAACATAGGCCAATTTAAGATTAGACAATCTACCCTTCTTTTCTTTAACAGTCAATAAATCACCTAAAGCTTGACAGGGATGTAGAAAGTTAGATAATCCGTTGATAACTGGAACTGATGAATACTTGGCTAATTCTAACATTATTTCATGACTGAAAGTTCGGGCCATAATTCCGCTTACGTAACGAGATAGCACTTGAGCAATGTCTTTAGTTGCTTCTCTTTGCCCTAATTTTATATCATCGGGACCTAAATAAATTGCTTGCCCACCTAATTGAATCATTCCTGTTTCAAAAGATACCCTGGTCCTTAAAGAAGGTTTTTGAAAAATCATTCCTAAAACTTTTCCCTTTAAAAGAGGTTGTTCTTCATTAGAATAGTGTCTCAATTTTATAATCTCAGCAGTTTCTAATATTTGACTAACCTCTTCCCTGCTCAAATCATTAATAGATACTAAATTTTTTCCTTTCATATCTAAAGCCATTATTTTTTCTCCTTCCTTTTATAGAAATATTTTTTTACGTATTTTGAAGTGGTGGCAGAAAGCAATGCGGGATAATTCAATCTAAACCTCACTTCAGCACCAACTTTTAATTCTTCTTTAAAATCAGTAATATCAATAATCAAATGGTCACTACTTGCACCTACTATTTTTATTTCCTCTTTTAGAGGAATTAAACTATTGATATAAATGTCCTGTTTCCCTATTGCTAAAATGGCTCTTTTTCTTACTCCTAAATCCCGAAAAACAGGTATCTCCCCAAAAGCATCCCGACCAATCTCCCCTCGGGGTAAAGATGGCTTCTCTTGTACTTCTATAACTTCTGCAGTTAAAATAAAAGTATCCTGATAAGTGTCTGCTATATCGCGCAATCTTACATCATCTTGGCCAAGCAGAATGCCTACTCCTATCCTTAACTGATTTATTCTATTAGGAATAATGTCATCTTCAACTAATTTTAAAACACTGGTATTGCCCCCTGAAATTACTTCCAAATTTATATGAAAATTATCTTCAATTTCTTCTGTTAATTCAACCAGTTTGGTTAGGTTTTTTCGGGTAGGCATTACTCCGCTGATACAACAAAAATTTGCACCAATGCCTATTAATTTTACTCCTGTTAATCTTCTAATTTCGCCTACAGTTTGCAAAGCAACATCTGGCATAATTCCTTCTCTTAAATCCCCTAAGTCTATCATCAGAATTATTCTGTGAACAATTTTTCTCTTTAAAGCTTCCTGTGATAATGATTTAATTACCGAAATCTCTGAGTTTAAACTTATATCTGCCCAATCTAAAACTCTATCTACTTCACTTAACATGGGAATCCTTATCAACATCGTCTCTGCTTTAAGTTCAGCTTTCTTCAAACCTCTAAGATTCTCAATTCTAGAATCGCCTAAAATATCTATCCCCCCATCTATCATGGCTTGACCTACTTCTGTAATAGCACAACATCCTTTAGTTATTCCTACTACTTTAATTCCGTGTTTTAAACAAAGGGCTTTAATATTTTCTGAATTACTTTTTAGTTTGTCTAAATAAATATCTAATCGAGGATTTCTTTTCATTGTTTCTTTCCTTAAAAAGAGAAAATAATTATAAAAGGTAAATTAGTTGTTAGTATTTAATTAGCGTATAGGCGCGGGGAACAATTGCGGAAAAAAATACGAATGTTAAAGATACGATAACATCCCCCAGCCTTCCCGTAGAACAGGCGTCTCGCCTGTTTATGAAAAATGGTGATACGCTTCTTTTGAGTTTTCTATAAACTTGTAACTTGTAACTCAAAACCTGGAACTTACAACTTATTACTAATAACTAATAACTCATTACTCATTACTGTATTTATTTACTAGATACTATTCACTATATACTAAATACTAATTAGGGCTTAAGGAAAAAGAAATTCCTATGTAATTAAATTAAACCAAGAATAAAGTTTTTTTAGTTTTCAGTAAAAAACTAAAAAAAAAGAGAAAGGCGCCTTACTACTTGGCTAACCTTTCTCTTTTCAATGATGTAAAAATAATTATCTCTTAGAAAATTGGAATCTGGCCCGAGCGCCTTTTTGACCATATTTTTTTCTTTCTTTCATCCTTGCATCCCGAGTTAATAAACCTTCTTTCTTTAAGATTGAGCGCAAAGTAGGATCATATTGTAAAAGGGCTCTAGCAATTCCATGTTGTAACGCCCCTGCTTGGCCAGTAATGCCCCCTCCTTCTACTTTAGCAAAAACATCTAATTCATTCTTTTTATTTACCAATTCTAAAGGTTTCTCTACTACAGTCGATAAAGATTCTCGTCCAAAATAATTATCTAATGTTCTTTTGTTAATATTTATACTACCTTTGCCAGGGACTAACCAAACTCTGGCAATTGAGGATTTTCTTCTTCCGGTACCATAACTTTTTGTCTGTGACAAGTATTTAACCTCCTTCTTCGTGCTTAGTTATTTTTTCTAATTTTTGAGCTTGATGGGGGTGTTCATTCCCCTTGTAAATCTTTAACTTTTTAATCATTGCTCTACCCAATTTTGTATGAGGAACCATGCCTTGAACTGCTTTTTTCACCACTAATTCCGGTTTTTTCTTCAATAATGTTTCCAGAATAACGCTTTTTAAACCTCCTGGATAAGAGGTATGATACTTGTATATTTTCCCTTTGAGTTTATCTCCGGTTACTTTTATCTTTTCAGCATTTATAACCACTACATAATCACCTAAATCCATAGATGGTGTGTAGGTTGGTTTATTCTTTCCTCTTAATATTGTAGCTATCTTAGTAGCTAATCTCCCCAATATTTTTCCTTCTGCATCAATTAGATACCATTTTCTGTCAATATCTTCTGCTTTTGCACTGTAGGTTTTCACTTTATTCCTCCCTGCCCAATAATTTCATATATGGTTTATCTTAAAAAAAATAAATTAATTATCCATTCCCCTTAAAACGCTTTTTTTTATTAGAAAATAACATAATAAATTTTAATATAATCAAGCCCTGATGTCAAGCTAAATTTCGTATCGAGTATCGCGTGAAAAAAAGAACTAGAGAAAAAAGATAATAAGAAAACAAAAGCAACAAATATTCTTTTCTCTTTCTTATTATCCCACTAAAATGTACACTAACTAGTATAATATTGTATTACGTATTGCGTAAAAAAATTAGTGTGTTATTTACACAATTAGTTAGCTGGTTTGTATAATAAAAACGAAAAATATAAAATTACACAACGCAAATAAATTCATCTTTTTTAGAATATTTTTAGAAATAGTTCTTACTTATTCCCTCTCATCTTAGAAGATAGTAAAAAGATGATGTAAAATAATCATAGTTTTGTTTTGGTAAGTAAAAATGTTTCTTATTTAAATAACCAAACGCTACACGTTGTCCGCTATACATTATAAAAGTTTTGGGTTTTAAATTCTGATTTTCTTTACGCGATACTATATCCGTATCTCGTATCTCGTAAATCGTATCTCGTTAAGATGGTTAGCCTGATAATTAAATTAATTTATATCTCGCATCTTGTATTTAGTACTAACGACTATTCACTAACGACTAATTTAACTGGCCAACCGGTAAACCGGGTAACTGGCTAACTAATATAATTGATAAATTGGCTAATCAGCTAATTGGTCAATTAATAATTTACTTTCATTAAAAATAGTCCTTTGGCAGGGACAGTTTTACCTGCCATTTTTCTATTTTTAGCTTCCAATATCTCCTTTATCTCCAAATAATTTATCTTCTCATTACCCACTTCCAAGAGAGTACCGACAATGGTGCGAACCATTTTATATAAAAAAGCATCTGCCTCAAGGTGAAAACAAAATATATTTCCTTTCTTGATTATGCTTATATCTTTAATTTTCCTTTTCCAATTTCCAATCCCACTCCCCGAACAGGCAAAAGATGTAAAATCATGTTCTCCTTGCAAAAATTTACTGGCTTTTTTCATCTCTTTTAAATTTATATTCTTATAAACACAGTATACATAATTTCTTAGAAAAATAGACAGGTAGTTATTATTTTGATTAGAATTTAAAACATAATAATGATAAATTTTACTAACTGCACTATAGCGGGCATGAAAATTATTATCTACCTTTTCTGCTTTTTTAATCCTGATATCTAAAGGTAACATGCGGTTTAGAATAAAAGGTAATTCCACTAAAGGAATAGAGCTGTTAGTTTTAAAATTTGCTACTTGGCCCAGTGCATGCACTCCCGCATCGGTCCTTCCAGAACCATTAAGTACTATTTTTTCTTGGGTAATCTGGGATATTTTTTCTTCCAAAATTCCCTGTATGCTTAAAAGACCTCTTTGTCTTTGCCAGCCATAATATTTAGTTCCTTCATATTCTATGGTAAGCTTTATGTTAATCATTTTTTCCCTTTTGTTAGCTGGTTAACTGATTTGCTAGTTAGTTAATTAATTTAGTCGTTGATTTTAGATACAAGTTATCGGTTTACAGTTCATCAAAGGGGCCTATGATAATATAAACTCCTAGCACTTTGAGCTTTCTATAAACTTGTAACTCGAAACCTGAAACCTACACTTTATTGCTCATTAGATATTACTTGTTACTGTATTTTATACGAAATACAATTTGTTCCGGGTAACGGGTAAACTGGCTAACCCTCTTCACTATATACCTAATTTGGCTCCTGGCTTTCTTCTTCTGTTTTTTAACTAGCTAACCAAGTAACTAGCTAACTAATTAACTAATTATATACGCTAAACGCTCCACGCTATATTTCTTCGCGATATACGCAATACATTTCTATTCTGACTTCTGGCTTCTGAATTCTCTAAATTTTCTCTTTTCGCTTTGAGCTGTTTTTTTTCACGCAATACACAATATTCGATATGTGATACTAATTTAAAACATTACACTCACCATAATAGTAATAACTACGGTTAAGATAAAAGTTAAGATATCAGCTTTTTTAATATTTAGTTCTCTGTAATGAGTCCTACCCTCTCCCCCTCTATAGCATTTAGCTTCCATAGCAATGGCTAATTCATCAGCACGTCGAAACGCATTAACAAATAATGGTATTAAAATAGGAATTAAATTTTTTGCTCGGTTAAAAATATTTCCACTTTCAAAGTCTGCACCTCGAGATATTTGAGCTTTCATTATTTTTTCTGTCTCTTCCAATAAAGTCGGAATAAATCTCAGTGCTATAGTCATCATCATAGCTATTTCGTGAGCGGGCATACCTATGAATTTAAAAATAGATAATAACCTTTCTATTCCATCAGTTAAAGATATGGGAGAGGTAGCCAGGGTAAGCAGGGAGGTAGTTAAAATTAGGATAAGTAATCGAAAAGAAATAAGCAGGCCTTTTATTAGTCCCTCCTGGGTTATTTTTAAAAAGCCTAACTGATAAATTACTTTTCCTTCAGTCATAAAAAGATGGATTATTAAAGTAAATACAATGATAAATAATATGGGACGCAGACCCCTAAATACAAATTTTGGGTGTACCTTAGAAATAATAATACTAATTAGTACAAAACTTCCTAAAATGAAATATCCTAAATATTCTGTTATCAGAAATAAGCTTATAATTATAGCTAAACAACTCAATATTTTTATTCTGGGATCCAAATTATGAATTAAAGAGTCCCTTGGGATATACTGACCAAAGCTAATATTCCTTAATATTCTCATTTTTCTCCATCTTCTTGATAATTTTGTATATTAAACTCTTTGAACATTTATCTCTTTATTGTTTTTTATTTTTTTTAAAACTTCTCTTTCAGCATCATCTACAGTTAATACCCCAGTATATACATCTTTTCCTTTTTCTTTTAATTTATGCATACACTCAGTTACCTGCGGAAGTCCTAAGCCCACCTTCATTAGATCATTGGCATGCTTCTCAAAAATATCCCGGGGAGCACCGTCCATAATTATCTCTCCTCGATGCATTACTAAAAGACGATTCACTGTCTCAGCAACTTTTTCCATATTGTGTGAAACTAAAATCACACCCATCCCGAAATTATTATGTATTTTTTTTATCTCGGATAATATATTATCTCTACCCCGCGGATCAAGATTGGCGGTAGGTTCATCTAAAATCAACATTTTTGGTCTTATGGAAAGTATGCTGGCTAAAGCGACACGACGCATCTCCCCTCCGCTTAGAGAAAAAGGAGAACGTTCTGCATAGAGATTATAATCAAGGTCGACCATTTTTAAGGCTTCTCTGACTCTTTTTTCAATTTTCCCTTCTGGTAAACCTAATTTTTTTGGACCAAAGGCTACTTCTTGATCAATTGTTTCTTCAAACAATTGATTCTCGGGATATTGAAACACCAAACCTATTTTTTGTCTTATTAACTTAAGATTAACACCTTTTTTATTTAAATCTACTCCTTCGACATAAATTTTACCAGAAGTCGGTGTAAGCAAACCATTAAAATGCTGAATTAAAGTTGTTTTTCCGCAACCAGTATGTCCGATTAGACCAATAAATTCACCTTTATCAATTTCTAAATTGATATTTTTTAATACTTCCGTTTCAAAGGGCATTCCCAAACTATAGGTAAAGCACAAATTTTCTAAACGTATAAACATAAACTTTCCACCATATCCTCAACTTTCAATGTATGAGGAGATATATTTATTCCTCTTTTATTTAATCTTAGGGCGAGTTCGGTTATTTGAGGAACATCCAATCTTAATTGTTTCAAAACCTTTATTTGAGTAAATACCTCCTCAGGTTTTTCTGCTAGAGCAATTTCCCCTTTATCTAACACGATTACCCGGCTGGACTCAGCCGCCTCCTCCATTAAGTGAGTAATATAAATTATGGTAATATTCTCTTCTCGATTTAATTTCTTAACAATATCTATAACCTCTTTTCGACCCTGGGGATCAAGCATTGCCGTAGGTTCATCTAAAACTAAATAGGAAGAGCGCAAAGCAATTGCTCCAGCAATTGCTACTCTTTGTTTTTGCCCACCTGAAAGTAAATGAGGTTCACTTTTTTTATAATCCTCCATTTCTACAACTTCCAAAGCCCAATCAACCCGTTTTCTCATAAGTTTTGTGTTTATTCCAATGTTTTCCAAACCAAAAGCTATATCATCTTCTACTGTAGTTGCAATAATCTGATTGTCTGGATTTTGAAATACCATGCCCACTTTTCGTCTTATTTCCCATGTTTTGCTCTTATTCTTGGTATTAATTTTATCTACCCAAATATCTCCAGCAGTAGGAAGCAGCAAGCAATTCATATGTTTAGCTAAAGTAGATTTTCCCGATCCATTCGAACCTATAATAGAAATAAAATCGCCATTCTTTATTTCTAAATTAATAGAATCCAAAGCTTTTATTTGATCTTTTTTGTGATAATTGTATACGTGACTTAGATTTTTTATTTTAATCAAAATGTTCACCCATAAATCGTATATCGTACTTTAGCGTAGAGCATAGAGCGTATAGTAAGCGAAAAACGAAAAGCGCAAAATGTAAAGCCATAGCTCAAAATTTAAAATTTAAACATATTGTTTTATATATTGAGTTTCATCTTTCTTATCTCGTATACTATATAGCAAAAATGAAAAGGAAAAGAAGCAAAAACTAAAACTTAAAATTTAGTATTGAGAGAAAAAGTTTTGAGTTTTGAATTATGGTTTTTCGCTTTTCGTTTTAAATTTTTAGTTATATACTGATAACTGAAAACCTGTACCTAAAACTAAAGACTAAATTAATTAGCTAACCAAGTAACCAGCTAACCAAATTATTAAAAATCAAAAGGTTAAAAAGTCTAACTGTCAAATAATCAGCTTTAATATAGGACTTTTTAACCTTTTATCTTTTTTGCTTTATTTATTCTACAAATTCAATTACAGCTAAAGGTGCGGCATCGCCTTTGCGAAATCCTGTTTTCACAATACGTGTGTAGCCGCCATTTCTCTCTAAATACTTTGGACTAATTTCTTCAAATAATACTTTAGAAGCTTTTTTATTTCTTATAACTTTTTGTACCTCTCTCTGAGCTTGCAAATTATTATTTTTAGCTGTTGTTACTAATTTTTCTATATACTTTCGAACTTCTTTTGCTTTAGTATATGTGGTCTCAATTTTTTTATGAGTTATTAGTGAAATAGATAAATTAGCCAACAAAGAGCTTCTATGACTACTACTGCGACCTAATTTTCCTTTTAATTTCTTGTGCCTCATCCTAAAAATCCTCCTGGTGCATTTTTTCACCTAAGACAAATCCATACTTAGCTATTTTTTCTTTTATTTCATCCAAAGATTTCTTTCCTAAATTCTTTATCTTTATAACCTCCATCGGAGAGTAGTTAACTAAATCTCTCAATGTATTTACATTGGATTTTTTTAGGCAATTATACGAGCGAACTGAAAAATCTAGTTCTTCAATGGTTTTATTTAAGATTTTTTCTTTTTCGCTCTTTTCTTTTTCTTCTCTTGAAATAAGTTCGCCCTCTAATTCAACATCTTCGGGAGAAAACTTAGTAAATATCTTTAAATATTTAATCAATATATTTGCTGATTTACTCAAAGCTTCATCGGGTAAAATGCTTTTATTAGTAAATATTTCCAAAGTTAATTTATCGTAATTAGAAAATTGACTCAGACTGGCAGTTTCCACATCATAGCGTACCTTTGTAATAGGCGAAAAAAAAGAATCAATAAATATGGTATCTACTGATTGATCCGATTTTTTATTTTTTTCAGCGAGCAAGTAACCCATTCCTTTTTCAACTACTATCTCCATATCTAGTTTAGCGTTGCTATTTAAAGTAGCTATCTTTAAATCAGGATTAAGTATTTCTACATTAATATTGGGGGTTATATCTGCTGCAGTTAATGTTTTTTTACCTTTTGCCTTTAATTTTAAAATCTGTGGTTCATCGGTAAACATTTTAACTACTAATTCTTTAATATTTAAAATTATTTCAATTACATCTTCTTTAACTCCCGGAATAGTATCAAATTCATGGGTAATTCCTTCAATCCTAATAGCGGTTGCAGCCGCTCCCCCCATAGAAGATAATAAAGTTCTTCTAAGGGAGTTACCAAGGGTAACACCATAACCTTTTTCTAACGGTTCTATGATAAACTTTCCATAATTATCTGATAAATCTTCCACTTTAATTTTTATATTATTAATATCCATCACCTTCAATGCCCTCCTTCTTTAGGTATAGGAAACCCAAAAATACTAACGAGAATAATACTCAACTACCAACTTTTCCTCTACCGGCAAATTTAATTCTTCTTTAGAGGGAAATTTTATTATCTTTCCTTTTAAGTTCTCAGCATCAAACTCTAACCAGGAGGGAATACTAACTTCTATCTTCCCTTCCTTGATTTCTTTAATATTTTTAATATTTCCGCTCTTTTCTTTAATCTCAATCACATCATTAATATTAACCTGATAAGAGGGTATATTCACTTTTTTCCCATTAACTAATACATGTGAATGCAGAACCAATTGTCGAGCGTGAGCTCTTGATTTAGTTATACTAAATCGATAAACTATATTATCCAATCTCCTCTCTAGTAATTCCAAGAAATTTTCTCCAGTAACGCCTTTTTTCTTTTCAGCTTTTTCAAAAAGATTTTTGAATTGCTTTTCCAGTAATCCATAATACTTTCTAAGTTTCTGTTTTTCTCTTAATCTTACGCCATAGGTAGATAATTTTCTTATCCTTGTCTTTTTTGCATTTTTACCGGGTAACGAAGTTCCTTTTTCTATAGGACATTTATCAGAATAACACCTATCTCCTTTTAAAAATAACTTCACTGTTTCTCTGCGGCACAATTTACATACCGCCCCTATATATCTTGCCATATATAATAAAAACCTCCTTCCTTATCTTCTTAAAACTTTATAATAGAAAATTTTAATTTAAATTGGTTAACTGGTTTAATAGTTAACTAATTAGCTAGTTTAATACTAATAATTCATTTACTAGTTAACCATTAACTATCTAACTAATTTATCTTGTATTTTATATTTGAAACTAACGACTAATTTATATCCTTCTTTGTTTTGGGGGCCTGCAACCATTATGTGGAATTGGAGTAACGTCCTTAATCATATTAACTTTTAAACCTACTGCTTGTAAAGATCTAATTGCTGTTTCTCGCCCTGGACCAGGACCTTTTACCAATACGTCCACTTCTTTTAATCCTTGATCCATAGCTTTTTTAGCCACCGCTTCAGCGGTCATTTGAGCAGCAAAAGACGTACTTTTTTTACTTCCTTTATAACCCATACTCCCCGCACTAGACCAAGCAATTACATTTCCGTCTCCATCTGTAATGGTAACTATAGTATTGTTAAAAGTAGATTGGATGTGAACTACCCCTAAAACTATATTTCTTTTTATTTTCTTCTTGGTTTTCTTTGTTTTTTTCTTATTAGCCAATTAAATTCTCCTTTCAGTATCTGAGATATTACATACTTTTCTTTTTTCTTGCTCCTACTGTTTTCTTGGGTCCTTTTCTGGTTCTCGCATTAGTTTTAGTTCTTTGACCCCTCACCGTCAATCCCTTTCGATGCCTTAGACCTCTATATGAACCTATATCCATAAGCCTTTTTATAGAGGTGGTAACTTCACTTCTACATTCTCCTTCTACTTTAAAATTTTTATCAATAATTCCCTTTATCTTATTTATCTCTTCTTCGGTTAGATCTTTTGCCCTGGTATCCAAATTAACTTTTGACTCCTTTAATATGGAACGAGCGCTGGTAATACCAATTCCATAGATATAAGTTAAAGCATATTCTATTCTCTTATTTCTAGGTAAATCTACTCCAGCTATTCTGGCCATATCTTAATATATCCTCCTTTAAAATTATTTCCCCTGTCTCTGTTTATGCTTTGGATTATTACAAATTATTCTTATTTTACCTTTTCTTTTTATTATTTTGCATTTTGCACACATTTTTTTGACTGATGATCTTACTTTCATTTATTTCCTTCCTCCATATATAGTATATCGTATTACGTATATAGTATGTCGTAAAAAATCATTCTATATAATTCTTAATAAAAATGTTTTCTGAGAACGATTCTCCTATATTGTATATCATAAAATCATATATAAAATGCTCTACTTGATGCGATATACGAAATACGATATACAATATACTAAATTATAATCTATACACAATTCTACCTTGGGTCAAATCATAAGGTGACATTTCAACTTTCACTCTGTCTCCAGGTAATATTCTAATAAAATGCATCCTGATTTTACCTGAAATGTGGGCTAATATTTCGCAACCATTTTCCAGTTCAACCCGAAAAGTAGCATTTGGCAAGGACTGAATTACTTTGCCTTGCATTTCTATGCACTTTTCTTTTACCATCAATTATTCCTCCGCCTAAATTCTTTTTACTCAAACTATTTATCAACTACTAATTATTTAAAGATTAGTTAATATTTCGTTACTATCTGCAGTTATGGCTATAGAATGTTCAAAATGTGCTGACCGGCTTCCGTCTTCTGTCACAACTGTCCATCCATTATTACAAAGTCTTGTTTTGTAACCACCCATATTTACCATAGGTTCAAGTGCTAACACCATGCCCTCCTCTAACCTTAAACCAGTATGAGGAACACCATAATTAGGTATTTGTGGTTCTTCGTGCAAATAACAACCCACTCCGTGACCTACATATTCTTTTACTACAGAAAAATGTGATTTTTCTACTGTTTCCTGGATGGCAAAAGAAATATCACCTAATCTGTTACCTATAACGGCTTTCTCTATACCTTTAAATAAAGATTTTTTGGTTACTTCTAAAAGTTTTTGTTCTTTTGGCCCTATTCTTCCTACGGGGACTGTAATCGCAGTATCCCCATAGTAACCTTCTAAATTTGTTCCAATATCTATACTTACAATATCCCCTTCTCTCAATCTTCTCTTTCCAGGAATACCGTGAACTACTTCTTCATTTATAGAAACACATATAGAATGCTGAAATTTATTATTTTCTATTCCATAATCTTTAAATGCAGGCTTTGCTCCATGTTTTATTATATAATCCTCAGCAATCCTATCCAACTCTAAAGTAGTAATTCCCTCTCTTATATTTTCTAATATTTTGTTTAAGGCGCTTGCTGCTAATTTGCAACTCTTTTTTATACATCTAATTTCTTCAGTAGACTTTAAAATCACCATTAATCTATTTATATATTCCTTGTAAAACTTTCTTAATCTCTAAAAAAGCATTCTCACTTAAATTAGCATCTATCACTTTCAGTAATTTTTTTTCCTTATAATATTTTTTTAAAGGTATAGTTTGTTTAGCAAATACTTTCAATCTATTCTTTATGGTCTCTTCTTTATCATCCTCTCGTTGATACAACTCCCCGCCGCAAAGATCACAGGTATTATATTTTTTAGGAGGATTAAATGACAAATTATAATTAGTGCTACAATTTTTACACACTCTACGGCTAGACAACCTTTGTATTATTTCAGAGAAAGGTATCTCAAAGTAAAATACATAATCAACATATTCATTGAGCTCTTTATTTAATTTTTCTAATGAATTCGCCTGTTCAATATTTCGGGGAAAACCATCAAAGATATAACCATTTTTACAATCTTTCTGCTTTATTCTTTCTTTTATTATTTCCAAAATGATATAGTCAGGCACTAAGCCTCCTTTTCTCATAATATTCTCAACTTCTATACCCAGATTATTCTTTTTATCAACTGCTTCTCTTAAGATTACTCCTGTTGAAATTACCGGAATATTGAATTCCGCCTGCAACTTTTTTGCTACTGTCCCTTTCCCCCCACCTGGAGGACCTAACAAGATTAATCTCATAACTTTCCCTTTCTTTTTAAGTAATCAATACTACTTTAATTAGTCGTTAGTATATGGTTAGCGTATAGCGTACAGCGTTTAGGATAAAATCAATAAACTAAAAACACGTAAAGCCATAATTCAAAACTTATAAATAGTCGCTAGTCGTTAGTGAATAGTCGTTAGCAAAAAATATAAAACTAGTTTTTAGTTCACTGTAAATAAAGGCTTTTTTAAACCTGTAACTTGCACCCTGTAACCCAAAACTTATTACTTGTCACACATTACTCATTACTTATCACTGTATTTTAACTGGCCGACTGGGTAACCGGTAAACAGGTTAACTAAATAATCTTGCAACCTATATTTTCAACAGGTAAGCTGGTTAACCGGGTAACTGATTAATCTCGTAACTTGCCTCTTTCGTCAACTAGCTAACCAGGTAATCAACTAACCAGCTAACTAACGAATCAAATTAGTTTATAAAAAACTATTTCTTAATAAATCCTTCATAATGCCTCATTAACATGTGTGATTCTATTTGTTGAACAGTTTCTAAAGCTACTCCTACCATAATTAACAAAGACGTTCCTCCGAAATAGAAAGTAGTAATACCAGTAATTTTTATTAAAATATTGGGTAGAATAGCAATTATGGCCAAAAATAAGGCACCACTTAGTGTAATTCGAGTCATTATATGATCAATATAGACAGTAGTATTTTTTCCTGGTCTTATCCCGGGAATAAAACCTCCATATTTTTTCATATTGTCCGCCATATTGGCAGGATTAAAGGTAATTGCTGTATAAAAGAAAGTAAATACTACAATTAATATAGCATACAAAATTAGATATAATGGCTGTCCCGGTGAAAGAGCCTCAGACATACTTTTCATAAAGGCTAAATTCTGAAAAAATTGCGCAATAGTTGCTGGAAAAAGTAATATTGCGGAGGCAAATATTATCGGAATAACTCCAGCTTGATTCACCCGTAAAGGAATATGAGTCCCTTGCCCACCATACATTCTGCGTCCTATTACTCTTTTTGCATATTGAATCGGTATCTTTCTCTGGCCTTTTTGAATTGCAATAACTCCTCCGATAATAGCTATAAAAACTACTATTAAAAACACTAGTGGCAAAATTCCAATTTCTCCAACTTGAAAAAGTTTAGCGGTTTGCACGAGCTGAGAAGGAATTCTGGCAATAATTCCAGTAAAAATAATTATAGAAATTCCATTACCAATACCAAAATCAGTAATTTCTTCACCTAACCACATTAAAAAGCAAGTTCCAGCGGTAAGAGTAATTAATAATAAAAATCTGAAACCAAATCCTGAAATCATTAATACGCCCATATTTTGCAGCCAAACACTTATTCCAAAAGCTTGGATAAGAGCCAAAAATACTGTTGCATAACGAGTTATTTTGGTAATTTTCGTCCTACCTTCTTCCCCTTCTTTAGCCCATTGTTCTAAAGTGGGGACTACGGCAGTTAAAAGATTCATGATAATAGAAGCATTAATATAGGGCATAATCCCTAAGGCAAAAACAGAAAAACGACTTAAAGCTCCTCCGGCGAAAAGGTCAAAAAAACCTAATATTCCTCCCTGGGCAAATAGATTGGCCAATGCTTCTTTATCTATACCTGGTAAAGGTATGTGACTCCCCAGTCTAACCACAACTATCATACTCAAGGTAAAAAATAATCTCTTTTTTAAATCAGGTATTTTAAATAAATTACGGAATGTTTCAAACAATTATACCACCTCTATCTTCCCACCAACTAATTCAATCTCGCTTATCGCTTTCTGGCTAAATTTATTTGCCTTTATAGTTAATTTCTTATTTAAGTCACCTTTGGCTAATATTTTTACTCCATACCCTACTTTTTTTATAATTCCTTTATCAATTAATTCTTTCTGGGTAACTACATCGCCATCTTTAAATACATTTAATCTTCCAATATTTACGATACTATAATTTTTTTTGAATATACTGGTAAAGCCTCTTTTGGGAACTCTTCTGTAGAGAGGCATCTGACCGCCTTCGAAACCCGGTCTGACTCCACCACCCGAGCGAGAATTTTGCCCGTTTGACCCTCGGCCGGAAGTAAAACCATGACCTGAGCCACAACCTCTACCTACTCTTTTGCGCTTTTTAATTGATTTAGGAGCCGGACATAAATTATTTAATTTCATTACTTCTTACCTCCCTTGGTTGTAATCGTTGGTTATACATTTCCAACACACTTTTTCCTCTTAATTTTGCTACGTTTTTTGCATCCTTTAAACTTGTAAGAGCATCCATAGTAGCTTTGGCAATATTCAAATTATTATCACTTCCTAGGGACTTAGTTAAAATATTTTGATATCCTGCTGCTTCTAATATCGTTCGAACAGAACCACCAGCAATAACTCCGGTTCCAGGAGAGGCTGGTTTCATAAAAACCTTAGCAGCTCCATATCGTCCTATAATCGTATAAGGAATAGTTCCTTTTTTTATTCTTACTTTTATCAAATTCTTCTTTGCTTTTGCCGCCCCTTTTTTAATTGCCTCAGAAACGTCTTTGGCTTTTCCATAGCCTATACCTACTACTCCTTCACCATTTCCCACTACAACCATAGCAGAAAAGCCAAATCTCCTTCCACCTTTTACAACTTTACTTACTCTGTTTACAAAAACAACTGTCTCGTTTAATTCTAAACCTTCAGGGTCTATTTTTAGCACTTATCCACCTCCTCTCCCATTTTTTCTTAATATAACTTTTGGTTCTAAATTTTATTTGCTAAATTTTTCTTGTCTTTGAATTTATATTAAAAAATATCCTTTCAAATATTTTTTTTAGACTAAAAAACTACCTTTCCTTTTCTAGTACTCTCTGCTACGGCCTTTACTCTGCCGTGATAGAGGTAACCTCCTCGGTCGAATACTACTTTTTTTATGCCCTTTTCCTCTAACTTTTTAGCTAACAAGCTGCCAAGCATTTTAGCAGCCTTTATGTTCCCCTGATATTTTTCTTTCCTCTTTATTTCTGGATTGAGTGTAGATAGAGAAACTAAAGTTATCCCTTTCCTATCATCAATTACTTGGGCATATATATGCTTTAGGCTCCTAAAAATACATAGGCGTGGCCTTTCGCTACTACCGGATATATTTTTACGTACTCTTTTATGTCTTTTATTTCTAGCCAATCTTTTGTCTATTTCAGTCAATATTAGCACTCCCTTCCTATAAAATAGTCGTTAGTTTCAAACACAAAATGCAAGATAAATTAGTTAATTGGCTTCTAGTTAGATATTTAGCTATTTTAATACTAATATTTATTAACCAATTAACCAGCTAACTAAGTAACTAACTAACAAATCAAATTAGTTTATATTGATTATTTTGCACCAGTTTTACCTACTTTTCTTCTCACTGTTTCATTAATATATCTTATTCCCTTTCCTTTATAGGGTTCTGGTTTCCGCAATAATCTTATTTTAGCTGCAGTTTCACCTACTAGCTGTTTATCAATGCCTTTTACTTTAATTATCTTCTGTTTTTCCACTTCAAATTTAATCCCTTTAGGTGGTTCAATATTTATGGGGTGAGAATAACCTATCTGAATGACCATTTTCTCACCTTCAAGAGCAGCTCGGTAACCTACTCCCTGTATTTCCAAGATTTTTTCAAAACCTGAAAACACACCTTCAACCAAATTATTTATCAAACTTCTACTCAATCCATGTAAAGATCTGTGAAATTTACCATCGGAAGGCCTGGAAACATAAATCTTGTCCTCTTCTATCTTTACCTGGATATCTGGATGGATGTTTCTCTCTAAAGTACCTCTTTCTCCGGACACCTTTATCTTATTATTATTTAATTCAACTTTAACCCCTTTAGGAATAGTTATTGGCACCTTCCCTATCCTGGACATATAAAACCTCCTATTTCTCGTATATCGTATATCGCATTTCGTATATCGTTTAGAATATGGTGTAAATATTATATTGTATGATTATTGATTCCTTTTAGATTAAACTAAAAACTTAAAACGAAAAGCGTAAAACCATAATTTAAAATTCAAAACATGAAAAATCTTCCAACTAAATTGATTAGCTGGTTATTTTGTTAGCTAGTGAATTAGTTTGATATTATTTCTTCAATATATTCATTCCTCAACTAGCTAACCATGTAACCAACTAACCATCTAACTAAATACTTTACCCGCTCAATACTCTTCCTCTTCACTAGATACTATATACTAATTTATATTTACCAAATATAACAAATTACTTCTCCACCAAGATGACGTTGTAGAGCCTCTTTACCAGTCATTATACCCTTAGAGGTAGAAATTATAGCGATCCCGAGACCGCCCAATACTTCTGGTATCTCATCTTTTTTTACATAGACTCTCAATCCAGGCTTACTAATTCTTTTAAGATTATTAATGGTCTTTTCTTTATTAATATATTTTAAATAGATGGTCAATTGACCTTGTTTATTATCCTCTTTATATTTATAGTCTCTAATAAAACCTTCGTCTTTTAATATACGAGTAACTTCTAATTTTAACTTTGATGATGGTACAATTAAAGAATCATGCCGCACCTTGTTGGCATTTCGAATTCTAGTTAGCATATCAGCAACAGGATCCGATACAACACTCATATATAATATCCTCCTCTCTTTTAACTCCAACTCATTATAATAGACTTCGTTAAATATATCTTTTACCAGCTTGATTTAGTTATTCCTGGCAATTCTCCCCTGTGGGCCATTTTTCTAAAACATATTCTGCATATACCAAATTTTCGCATATAGCCTCGAGGTCTTCCGCAAATATTGCAACGAAAATATTTCCTTACTTTATATCTAGGTTCTTTTTTAGCTTTTACTACTAGGGCTGTTTTGGCCACACTATTTCCTCCTTTTTAGTACATAATATGACTTACTCGTATCTCGTATCTCGTATCTCGTGCAAACTAGCGTATAGCGTTTAGTGTAGAGCGTATACATTTGGTTATACAGTTAGTTGGTTATCTGGTTAGTTAGTTATTTAGTTAAAAATTAGCACAAACCAGTTAACTAATTAACTGTATAAACGTTCAACTGTCTAACAAATATTGATTGGTAATAAGTATTTCTTTGATTTATCAAACCTGTTTCAGCTCGATTAAATTTGATACAAAAAATCGTAAAATACATAACAGACATTCTACTTATGATACTATACGCTAAACGCTGTACGCTCTACGCTATTTTTCTTCACGCGATACGAAATATAAGCTATTTTTTAAAAGGAAGACCCATTAATTCTAAAAGGGCTTTCCCTTCTTCATCATTTAAGGCACTTGTTACAATAGTAATATTCATTCCTAAAGTATTGGTTACCTGGTCAAAATCTATCTCGGGAAAAATTAACTGTTCTTTTACACCTACAGTATAATTCCCTCTTCCATCAAAAGAATCTGAAGGAATACCTCTAAAATCTCGAATTCTGGCGATAGCTATATTAATAAATTTATCTAAGAATTCATACATTCTATCACTCCGTAAGGTAACTTTGCAACCTACTGGCATATCCTTTCTAATTCCAAAGTTAGATATAGATTTTTTTGCCCGAGTAATGATAGGTTTTTGTCCGCTAATAACAGCTAATTCCTTTACTGCTTCATCCATAATTTTTGAATCTTTTGTAGCACTTCCTAACCCGATATTAATTATTGTTTTTTGCAATCTGGGAACGGCCATCACACTTTTATATTTAAATTTTTTCATCATCTCCGGTACAACTTGTTTCAAATATTTATCTTTCAATCGGGGCATAGTTCAACCTCCTAAACCTTATCTATTATTTCTCCGCATTTTTTACACACTCTCACTCTTTTGCCCTCTTTAATTCTCTCTCTTCTAATGGCAGTAGGTTTATTACATTTATTGCAAATTAATCTGATGTTAGAAATATGCAATGCACCTTCCTGCTTAACTATTCCGCCTTGAGGAGCTTTTTGGGTAGGTTTAGAGTGTTTCTTTAAAAAATTAACACCTTCAACTATTACTTCCATCTTCTTGGGGAAAATACGAACAATTTTTCCTTTTTTGCCTTTATCTTCTCCGATGATAATTAATACTTTATCACCTTTTTTAAAACCAATCTTATTGTTAACCAAATCGCTATCCCTCCCTTTTTATACTACCTCAGGCGCTAGTGAAATTATCTTCATAAAATTTTTATTTCTTAATTCTCGAGCAACTGGTCCAAATATTCTGGTCCCAACCGGTTCATTCTGATTACTAATAACAACTGCTGCATTATCGTCAAACCTAATATAAGAACCATCTGGTCGACCAAGTTCTTTCCTGGTTCTTACAACAACCGCCCTAATAACTTCACCTTTTTTGCAGGTTCCTCCCACTGCTGCAACCTTAACTGAGGCAACAATAATGTCTCCTATCCTGGCATATCTCCTACGGGAACCGCCTAAAACTTTTATACATTGTATTTCTTTAGCACCCGAATTATCCGCAACGAATAAACGCGTTTGCATCTGTATCATCTTAACTACCTTCTCTCCTTAATCATAATTAGTGAATAGTAATTTGTATCGCGTATCGCGTTCTAATTCCCGACTTCTGTCTCCTATCTTCTTAACTAGCTAACCAGGTAACCAATTAACCAACTAACTAATCTCACGAGATACTAGATACGAATTCAGTCTAGTATTGTCTGAATTATCTTATTTCGCTTTTTCTAATACTTCCGTAACTCTCCATCTTTTTCTTTTGCTTAAAGGTCGAGTTTCAGCAATTTTTACTTTATCGCCGATATTACAGATATCTTTTTCATCATGTGCCATAAATTTAGTTGATTTTTTTATCCTTTTTTTGTAAAGAGGATGTGATACCAGGTATTCAACTTTTACAACTATACTCTTTTCCATACTATTACTTACAACTTTTCCAATTTTTGTTTTAATTTTTTTCCCGGACAGCATTTAACCCTCCTTTTTATCTTAATTTAATTTATTTTTTTCTAATTCAATTTCTCTTAAAATTGTTTTTGCTCTGGCAATATTATGCTTTACTTCTTTTATTCTCATAGAATTGCCTAATTGCCCTGTAACAGCTTGAAATCTCAAACTAAATAATTCGTCTTTAAAATCAGTCAGTTTCTTTTGTAATTCTTCTAATGATAAATCTCTTAATTCATTTGCTTTCATTTATCCCACCACCTGTTCGTCTCTGGAAAGAAAACGAGTTTTTATGGGTAACTTATGAGCGGCTAACCGCATTGCTTCTTTAGCTAAATTTAGTTCAACTCCGCCTAATTCAAATAATACTTTCCCGGGTTTTACTACTGCCACCCAATGGTCGGGGGCTCCTTTGCCTTTACCCATCCTGGTTTCTGCTGGTTTTTTAGTCGCTGATTTATCAGGAAACATTCTTACCCAAACTTTTCCACCCCTTTTTACTGCATGAGTAATGGCAACCCGTGCCGCTTCTATCTGAGTACTGGTTATCCAATGAGGCTCTAATGCCTGCAAACCAAAATCGCCAAAAGCAATAAAATTTCCTTTTTGGGCAAATCCTTTCATGGTTCCCCTCTGTGTTTTTCGATATTTTGTTCTAGTTGGTTGTAACATCTTTCCGTGCTCCTTCTGTACTTGATTCTTCTGCCTTCTCGCCAGTTAAAACCTTGTTTACTTCTTTATGGTTAGATACCTCTTTGTTTTTTGCTGGAAGTACTTCTCCTCGGAAAATCCACACCTTAACGCCAATTTTACCATAAGTTGTATTAGCTTCAGCAAGAGCATAATCTATGTCCGCTCGCAAAGTATGTAGAGGTAACCTACCTTCTAAATGCCATTCTGTTCTTGCTATTTCAGCTCCACCTATTCTACCTGAGCAAGATATTTTTATTCCTTCCGCGCCCATTCTCATAGATCTGCTGGCTGCCTGCCTCATTGATCTTTTAGTAGAGCCTCTTCTTTCCAATTGTTCAGCAATACTCTCAGCAACTAACTTAGCGTCTAATTCAGGTTTTTTTACTTCAATAATTTTTATCTGTAAATCACTTTTTACAAATTTAGACAGTTCTTCTTTTAATTTAGCAACTTCCGCGCCTTTTCGGCCTATTACAATACCCGGTCTTGCGCAATTAATAGTCAACCTCACTCGATCAGCTATACGTTCAATTTCGACACAAGAAATTCCAGCATGTTTTAAACGATTTTTAATATATTTTCTTATTTTGTAATCCTGATATATATTTTCTGCATAACCCTTTTTTGCAAACCACTTAACATCCCAATCTTTTATAATTCCAATTCTTAATCCTTTTGGATGTACTTTCTGTCCCAATTACTTCCCCTCCCCTTTGTGATCAACTATAATGGTAATGTGGCTAGTTCTTTTTCTTATTTTGCTTGCTCTGCCCATAGCCCGAGGTCTAAATCTTTTCACTGTAGGTCCTTCATCAGCATAGGCTTCGGATATGTATAAATCTTCTACGTTTATATCATTATTATTTTGTGCATTATAAATCGCAGAGTGTAAAACATTGTATACCATTTTAGCTGAACGGTTAGGAAGAAATTTCATGGTTAAGAGAGCCTCACCAGCATTCTTGCCCCGAATAATATCCAAAACCTGTCTTCCCTTGCGAGCAGATATAGGTAAATATTTACCTACTGCCTTTATACTCATTGCTTTCCTCCTAATTTAATTTATTTGCTTTTCTGCAATAACAAAAATTAATTGTCTGATTATCTTTATAAATTTAAATAAAATTTTTTAGATTATTTATATAAGCAATCAAAAGATCTTTTCTTAAAATTTTACTACCCAATATTATTTACTACTTTAACGAGGTTGATCTTTCAGTATGAGCACTATGCCCCTTAAAAATTCTAGTAGGAGAAAATTCTCCTAATTTATGACCTACCATGTTTTCGGTAATATACACTGGTATATGTCTTTTACCATTATGTACGGCAATGGTATGTCCAACCATTATAGGAAAAATCGTTGAACTTCTTGACCAAGTCTTAATTATAGTTTTCTTTCTCTTCTGATTTAGTTCTCTAATTTTACTTAATAATTTTTCATCAATATAAGGTCCCTTTTTAAAAGATCTAGACATCTAAAACAACTGCCTCCCTTATTTACTATTTTTTCGTCCTTCTTTTAACAATATATTTATCTGAAAGTTTATTCTTTTTTCTGGTCCTATACCCCTTTGCCGGGATACCAGTTGGAGAAACAGGGTGTCTACCTCCAGCACTCTTTCCTTCTCCTCCGCCCATGGGATGATCAACAGGATTCATGACTACCCCTCTAACCGTTGGTCTTATCCCTAACCATCTACTTTTGCCTGCTTTACCATGAGATAAATTTTCATGAGTAAGGTTACCAATTTGCCCGATACTGGCTTTACATTCTAAATGTATTAATCTTACTTCCCCAGAAGGTAATTTAACATGAGCATATTTTCCTTCTTTGGCCATAAGTTGGGCCACTGTTCCAGCTGAACGAACTAATTTGCCGCCTTGTCCTGGTCTTAATTCAATATTATGAATTAAAGTACCAGTAGGGATATCTCTTAATGATTTTGTATTTCCTACCTTTATATCCGCATCTCTTCCGGAAATAATTACATCTCCTACTTTTAAATTTGCCGGACATAGGATGTATCTCTTTTCTCCATCATAGTATTTGAGTAAAGCAATCCGTGCTGAACGATTAGGATCATATTCGATACTAGAAACCTTTGCCGGAATTCCTTCTTTTTGTTTCCTAAAATCAATTATTCTATACTTTTTCTTACTCCCACCGCCTTGATGCCTAACTGTTAGTCTGCCTTGATTATTTCTTCCGCCTCTTTTTTTAAGACCTACCGTTAAAGATTTTTCTGGCTTATCAGTAGTTATTTCATCAAAGGTTGAAATGGTCATAAATCTTCTCCCAGGAGAAGTAGGTTTATATTTTTTTATCTCCGCCACTTTAATCTACACCATCCTTAAATATCTTTTTAAGCTCTAAATATTTTCTAATTCTTTAATTTTTTCACCCTTTTTTAGGGTAACTATCGCTTTCTTCCAATGCGATGTCTTTCCAGAGTATTTTCCTAGGCTCTTCTTTTTACCTGGCATTTTCATAATATTTACTTTTGCAACTTTGGTTTTAAATTTCTCTTCAATAGATCTTCCAATTTCAGTAGAATTGACTTTCCAATCTACCTTAAATACATATTTATTTTCTTCTTTTAATCTTACGGTTTTCTCTGAAATTATCGGTTCTAATATAATATCTCTATCTGAAGGCATCATATTAACACCTCCTCAATTCGCTTCAAAGCTTTTTTGGTAATTATTGTCTTTTCATGGTTTATAAGATCATAGGTATTTATTTTAGATACGGGCAAGACCTGGACCCCTTTAATATTTCTCGCTGCTTGTGCTATACCGTTATCTTCTTTTTCAATTATTATTAATGGTTTTTTAAATGCTTGCAAATTTTTTAAAATTTCCACCATCTTACTAGTCTTATTTTCTTCTAATGATAATTTATCTACAATTATAATTTCTTTATTCTCCAACTTATCTGATAGTACAGATTTTAAGGCAGCGACTTTCATTTTTTTAGGCAAAGAAAAGGCATAATCTCTCGGGGCGGGTCCAAATACAATTCCGCCTCCTACCCAAATAGGTGAACTATTAGTTCCTGCTCTAGCCCTTCCAGTTCCCTTTTGTTTCCAGGGTTTAGCTCCTCCACCTCTTACTTCGCTTCTATTTTTTGTAGAAGCAGTCCCTCTTCTTCTGTTTGCTAAATAACGCTTAACTGTTTGATGAATAAGATATTTATTTACTTTAGCATTAAAAATATTATCTTTTAGGGAAACTTCTCCAACATTTTCCCCTTTAATATTATGAACTGATAAAGCAATCATAAACAATCCTCCTTCCCTGGTAAAAATATACTTAAATTACCCATTTTTATTAATTACAAGTACTGCTCCTTTTGCACCGGGAACTGAACCTCTAACTAAAATTAAATTTCTTTCGAGGTTAATTTTTACTACCTCTATATTTTTCACCGTAACTCTATCTGTTCCCATATGTCCTGGCAATTTTTGCCCCTTAAAAACTCGAGCTGCATCTGTAGCTCCAATTGAGCCAACTGATCTAAAATACTCCTTCTGGCCATGGGTCTTAGGCCCACCTGAAAAATTATGTCTTTTAATTACACCAGCAAACCCTTTCCCCTTAGATATTCCTACAATGTCTACCCTGTCACCTTCTTTAAAAATATCTACCTTTATTTCTGCACCAGATGAATATTTGTTGGAATCGTCAACCTTAAATTCTCTGATATGCTTTATTGGCTTTACTTTATATTTATTAAGATGGTTAGCTACGGGTTTGGTAACTTTTTTCTCTTTTACTTCCTTAAAACCCAATTGAACTGCATTATAACCATCCTTTTCTATAGTTTTCTTCTGTATTACTTGACAGGGGCCGGCTAAAATTACAGTTACCGGAATAGATTCTCCATTTTTGGCAAATATTCTTGTCATTCCTAATTTCTCTCCCAATATTCCTGCTACCATTTTTACATTCACCTCCGAGTCTAATATATCGTATCGCGTATCGCGTATCGCATAAATTAGTTATTTAGTTACTTGGTTAATTAGTTTTTAAATAAGAAAATCGATTTATGGTTATCAATTTACGGTTTTTGATTGTCAGTTTATCACTATTCAGCTAAAAACTTAAAGCTAAAAGCAAAAAACTATAATTATTATTTAAGAATTCAGGAGCCAGTAGTCAGGAGTCAGAAGAATATAAAATAATTTAACAAAATAAAATAACCTTATATTCTAAAATAATTCATTCTGAATACTGGATTCTGTCTTCTGGCTTCTTTTTCTTAACCAGCTAACCAAGTAACCGGCTAACTAGCTAACTAAATACTAACGACTATTCACTATTCACTAACGGCTATTTTAACTTCCTCTAATACAATTTATCTAAATAAAACAGCCTATTAATCAATTTACAAAATATACGAGATAATTATCTAGTTTGTTGCCAACCTTTTATTCCAGAGTTTTAAGCTCAATATCTACACCTGATGGTAAATCAAGATGCATTAATGCTTCTATAGTCTTGGTGGAAGGCTCTAAAATATCAATCAATCTTTTATGAGTTCTCATTTCAAACTCTTCTCTTGATTTTTTATCCACATGCGGTGAACGTAAGACACAATATTTATTTATTTCTGTTGGTAAAGGTATAGGACCAGAAAATTTTCCACCAATTCTTTTTACAGTATCTATTATCATTAAGGTAGAATTATCTAATATTCTGTGATCATATGCTTGTAAGCGAATTCTTATTTTTTGCATGAACTTTTTTAACTTACCTCCCTATTTTTCTCGTATATCGTCGTTCTTATCTCGTATTTACTAGCGTATAGCGTACAGCGTTTAGCGTATAGTATTAAATCCTTAAAGCTAAAAGCGAAAAAGCATATTCGAAACTCAAAACTTTTTTGTAGAAACTATTGCTTTTAATGTAGGGGTCGGATTTATCCGACCCGTGTTGTTTTCTTAATTCTCCTAGTGGGTACGATGCATCGTGCCCCCACAAGTTACTTATTTACTTATTGCGGGCAGACACAAGGTCTGCCCCTGCATATTTTATCCATCACTATTTTATTCACGCAATATGAATACGTCTCCTGTCTTCTTTCTTCTTCTTTCCTAACTAAACGCTAAACGCTACCCGCTCTACGCTATACTATGACTATTCTATTATCTCACTTACCACTCCGGC